>CAYHJR010000086.1:0-2614 GCA_964357075.1 uncultured Candidatus Saccharibacteria bacterium | reverse complement strand
GGATTAGAACAGGGGCTACGCGTGTCCGGCGGGTATTGCACCAAAAGCCTTTTCATGAAAACTAGGATGAACTCCTTCTCCGCTTCAGACGCACCGAGATATGTTTCCCCAATTTTTTGGACCGTGCTTTCAATTCTAGTAGCAAGATTGTCCCCGTGTTCAGAGCGAAACGCAAGTTTTGTTTTCATGGTTTTCTCCTCCCAAGTAACCGCTCGGGAATTCGGTTGGCGTTATGCCCATTTCAATAAACTAAACTATGCATATTATATAATATTTTGACTTTCTGTCAACTAAAAATAGCTATATATATCAATAAAAAATACTATTTTAATAAAAAATGTTGACAATTCTCCAACAACATATATAATTAGCCACACATATGGACGATTTATTTCATAAACTTGGCTTCAATAAAAATGAAAAGGAGGTCTATTTGGCTGTACTTAAGGCCGGGAAAATCCCCCCTCAAAGAGTGGCTACTCTTACGGGCATAAATCGCACTACTGTCTATAGTATTTCCAAAAAACTTCAAGAAATGGGACTTGTTATAGAGGACTTGGGACAAAAAGTTGTCTATTTAACGGCGATTAGCCCTGAAAATCTAGTGAATGTTTTTGAAAAAGAAGAAAAGAAAATTATTGAAAAAAAGAAAATAGCCGTTGAGCTTACCAAAGAATTATCTGAACTAACGTCGGAAAAAAATTATTCGGTTCCCAGAATAAAATTTGTAGAAGAAGGTGATCTTTCTGCTTATCTTTATGAAGTTTTACCGCGTTGGCAGGAAAGCTTGGAAGAAAAAGATAAAACCTGGTGGGGGTTTCATGATAATAGTTTTACCGAGAACTACGGAGATTGGATTGATTGGTCTTGGAAACAATATCCGAATGTTTTCGTTAGATTTTTTACAAATGAATCCAAGGTAGAACAGGATATGAAAAAGAAACATTCAGAGAGATTAGTTAAATCGCTCCCAGCTGGTACAACTTTTGATTCCAGCTTATGGATTGCTGGCGATTATATTTTAATGGTGCAGACGCGAGTGCGCCCACATTACCTTGTAGAAATATATGATGAAGTATTAGCTCGCAATCAACGCGAACTTTTCAAAGGCCTTTGGAATTTAGCCCCGGAACTTTCTTAATTTCCTATTATCAATTTCTTAAAGCTAAAAGCCAACAGCTAAAACCTAAAAGCTGGCTCTATTTTTCCTTTGTTTCTTCCGGCGCTTCTTCCACTTCTTTGACATCCTCCTCGGCTAAAATTTCATCTGGCGAGCGATAGCCACGTTTGCCTCCCGCGCCTCTTGGGGCGCCAAGCAAATATCTTTTGGGGTCTTCGCAAAGGTCAAAGAAATCATCCGTTGATTCTCTCAATTTGCTAGAGGTTGATTTGCCAAAAGAAACCACCTCCACTTGGCAACCAAAACTATTTCGTAAAAATTCAACCAAGGGCACAAAGTCCCCGTCCCCTGTTGCTAAAATTACTGTATCTAGCTTTGGTGCCATCCTAATTGCGTCAACCGCAAGCCCCACATCCCAGTCCGCCTTTTTAGCTCCGCCCCAAAAGACTTGTAAGTCCTTTGTTTTGATTTCTATGCCCATTTTAGTTAGGGCTTCAAAAAAACCGCTTTCTTCGCCGCTTTCTGTCGTGATGACATAGGCGATAACACGAATTAATTCACGGCCAAAAACCGCGTCTTTGACTACTTGTCCGAAATTTACCTTAGCGCGATAAAGATTTTTAGCGCTGTGATAGAGATTTTGCGCGTCTATAAACATGCCAACGCGCTGTTCCTTATGTTTTATTACACTCATGAAAAGACGTGTAGCGCGAAACGTGTAGCGCGAAACGTCAGAATCTCTGACGCTATACGTTACAGGTTATACGTTACACAAAATATTATTACTTATTAAAATCGACAATACTTACCAAAGTATAGGGGTAAAGCCAAAAGAAAACAAAAAACTACTTCAGTTCCAGCTTTTTGACCAAATTGGCGTAGCGCTTTTCGCTTTTCTTCTTCAAATATGACATATGACCTCGGCGATTAGCCACCATTTGCAAAAGTCCACGACGAGAATGCTTATCTTTAGGGTTTCTCTTCAAATGCCCCGCCAATTCATCAATTTGTCTACTTAATATTGAAATCTGGACCTCGGGAGACCCCGTGTCCTTCTCGTGCTTTTGCACTAGCTTTATGACTTTTTCCTTCTTCCTTTTGGTAAGCATACTCTTAATATTAGCATTTTAAGCCCTTTTTGGCAACAAAATTTTGATCAAAAAATGGAAAGGCCGCGACAAACATCATCGCGGCCTGTAGCTAAACGAGCTGGCCTAGGGCTCGTGGGAGGGTAGCTATTCCTCTCTCTTCTACCTCAAAGCGATTCACCTCAACGGTGTCGCGCTAAACTTATTCAGAAAAGCAAGTACGTTTAGGGTTAGGCAACCCTCGCGTTGCTTGCCACCACGGATACTCCCCTCCGTTAGGGTGTCCCAGAATTATTTCTCCCGGGACTGATCCAATAAGTATGATAGCATATTATAATTTTTTGTCAAGTTATTGTATAAGGCCACCCACTTTTGCACTTTTGGCTTCGGGTTAATGGGTAATAGG
>CAYHJR010000085.1:0-2624 GCA_964357075.1 uncultured Candidatus Saccharibacteria bacterium | reverse complement strand
CTATGATGAGGGAATTAGAAGCCGAGAAGTGCCAAATGTGGTGGACGCATACAATTTCTTTAAGTTAAATTAGGTGCGTGGTATATTGGATTTTGTTTGGTTGGCGTAGTAGCCAAGTGGTAAGGCAAGAGTCTGCAAAACTCTTATACGGCGGTTCGATTCCGCCCTACGCCTCATTATTTTTTAAGCTGAAAGCCGACAGTTAGCACCTATAAGCTATTTTGAGATATTTCCTCAATGCGCTGGCGATTCTTTTCGCCGCGGTCGATTTCAAATCTGAAGCGCGGGATAAATGCGGTTTTGATATTTTCTTTTAAATAATGAGTAAACTCGCGTTCTTGCCGTTTTAAAAAATCAAGCGCCGCCCCTTCTTTGTGGTCCGGAATTACGGAGATTAAAACCATTCCGGTTTTGCCGTTTACTGAAATCACAATGTTGGTGACGGTGATGAGCGAAGTATGATTGGTGTTATTCAAGATGAACATGGCCGCTTGGCGAGAAACTTCGCGACACAGTTTTTCATTTTTGAAATCCTCATTCATACTATTTTGTCACTTTTTGCACAGCCTCAATTACGTCCCCCCCTTGTATGTTATTTACCCCTTCGATTGAAAGCCCTGCTTCGCCCTCGCTGATTTTACCGGTTTTGGATTTACTTTGCTGTAATTCGCCGATTATGCCCCGAGCGACTTCCATTTCTCCTCGTGTGACCCGTACCGAATCTTTGACGGAAAGAGTGCCGGAGAGAACTTTACCGCCTACGACTTGCCCAGTTTTACTTTGATTGAAAACTTTGAGCACTTTAAGAGAACCCAGAATTTCCTCAACTTCAATTTTAGGAGTGCGCTCTTTGATTATTGTTTGGAGCCATTCGCTTAAGTGATAAATGACATTAAAAACTTTTATAGTTATATTGTTTCTGTCGGCCAAATCTTGGGCTCTATCCTCGATTTTCACATTGAAGCCGAGAATAATAGCTCCTGGAAAGGGTAAGGCGATTTTGGCGTCATTGTCGGTGATATTGCCGGCTCCGGTGTGCAAAATTTTTAAGTGCACTCTGTCGTTATTTAATTTTTCTACCTCGTGCATTACGGCGCCAGACACTCCCAAGACATCTGCCTTAATGACTAGCGGAATAATATGAACTCCTTCTGGAATTATTGTTTCTGCATTTTGACTTTCTTTTTTATGTGATTTAGCCATTTCTTCAGCTTCTTTTTTGCTTGCACAAGCGGAAACTATTGAGCCCACTTTCGGCAATTCGCTCCAGCCGATTATTCTAATTGGTGAAGAGAAGGTGGCGCTTTCAATTTTTTTCCCCATAAAATCTTCCATCATGCGCAAAGGACAAATGCTTTTTCCGGAGACGACACACATGCCGGTTTCGATTTTTCCGTTTTTAACGACAACTGTGGCCGTCATGCCTTTTTTGGTATCCAAATTTGACTCAATGACCACTCCTTCAAATGGAGCGTTTTCGTTGCCTTTCAGGTCTTCAAGGTCGGATAAAAGCAGAATCATTTCCAGAAGCTGGTCAACATTTTCACCGGTTTTGGCGGAAATTGGAACCGTGGGAATATTGCCACCGTAACCTTCTATATAAATTCCGTTTTCGGCTAAACTTTGTTTTGTTTTTTCCAAATTGGCGTTTGGCTTATCTATTTTTGTGATTGCAACAAGGTACGGTGTTTTACTTTCTACAATCGTATTAAGCGCTTCAAGAGTTTGCGGTTTGACGCCGTCTTCGGCGGAGACAACCAAAATCGCGATGTCCGCCGCGGCCGCGCCGCGGCTACGCATCGCTTTGAAGGCCTCATGCCCCGGTGTATCAAGAAAAGTTATTTTTTCTACAGCGCCGTTTTCGCGCTTGTGATTGACTTCGTAGGCCGAAATATGCTGTGTTATGCCGCCGAATTCTTTTTCAACGATATTAGTTTTTCTGATGTAATCAAGCAGAGTGGATTTGCCATGGTCAATATGCCCCATTACGGCGATAATAGGCGGGCGCTTCACTAGAGCTGTGGGGGACTTTGTAATCATGGCTGTAGTTCATATCTTGATGAATTGTCGAATTATACACATTAAGAAACAATTAACAATTTACCATTAACAATTAACAAAAAAGCGCAAGGCGCGTAAAAGGTATGTGGGAAGTTTTTTTAAAAAAAGCCCTAGCAACCGCTAGGGCTTTCCTTCAAGCAGGACCGTGACCTACTTGATAATCCATGTTGGGGAGGAGGTGTCCCAGCCGACGAAGCCGTTGCCGAAAGTTCTTTTCAGCCTGTCCGTCATGCGGTGGAAAAATGGCCCGTGGCTTTCTTCAGTAAAGCGATACATGAATCCAAGACCATGCTGATCTTTGGAACACTTGCGGGAGTAGAGTTGGAGAATTCTGTCCCCATCTTCCTCAAGCCACGTTGAGGCAAACATCCCAATCGCCATAGGGCTGACATCAGGGCCAAACTTCCAAATGCCGGTGACGATGTCGTCGTGCTTGGTCCAATCACTTTTGGTAATGTTCATTTGCTTCTCCTTACAGGAATGGAAAGGAACGGAAAAGTCCACTATATACTAAAAAGTGAACATAAAAATTGTATAATAAAACTTAAATTAAGTCAATGTTA
>CAYHJR010000084.1:0-2670 GCA_964357075.1 uncultured Candidatus Saccharibacteria bacterium | reverse complement strand
TATGATGAGGGAATTAGAAGCCGAGAAGTGCCAAATGTGGTGGACGCATACAGAAACTTGCAATTCCATTGAAAAAGAGTAGAAAGTGAAATACCTGTCCCGTTAGAAGTCGTTACGACGGGAGACAATGTAACGCCATGGTCAGTCGAAATTTCAAGCATAATTTAAAGCAGAACTCACGTAACTATTCGTGAGCAACTTTCTAATGGGATGAAATTCATTTTTGAAAAAAAGATATCAACGGAACCAGAAACTCTTTTGATTTCTGTCGGCAATGGAGAAATTGATGAAATTGTTCGAGAAGGGGAAACAAAAAAGCTTGTTTTGGGATTGAAGAAAAAACAAGAGTTAAACAGACGCAAACTAATTTTGCTTTTTAGAAAAATAATTTGTTTGGCTAAAAAGGCGCGTGTCAAAAAGATTGCGCTTAATTTTGATGATTTCAACTTTAAACATTTAAAGATAGATTCTGGAGAATTGGCGGAGCTTATGGCCACCAACTTTTTAATGGCCAATTATGAATTTAATACATACAAAACAGCGCCAGAGGAAGGTTGGAATTATATTGAAGAAGTAAAGATTGGCGGGGCGTTGAGTGAGAAAATTAAAAAAGGATTTTTGGCAGGGGAAATTATCGGGGAAGAGGTGAATAACGCGCGGGAAATGGCCAATACTCCAGGGGGCGATATGACACCGTCTATTCTTGCTGAAAAAGTAGAAAAGTTGGTTAAAGGTTTGCCAATCAAAGCGACAATTCTTGGAGAAAGTGAAATGGAGCGCCTAAAAATGGGAGCAATTCTGGCGGTCGGACAAGGGTCGGAAGAAGAATCAAAATTTATAATTTTGGAATATTTTGGTGGCAAGAAAAAAGATAAACCGATTGTTCTAATCGGCAAAGGCGTTACTTTTGACACTGGTGGTTTGAGCTTGAAACCCTCGGATTCCATGTTGGGTATGAATTTAGACATGTCGGGCGCGGCGGCCGTTTCAGAGGCAGTGATTTTGGCCGCCAAGTTGAAATTGAAGAAAAATATTGTGGCCTTGGTGCCGGCGGTTGAAAATTCGCCATCAGGAAAAAGTTACAGACCGGGGGATATTGTGAAATCAATGTCCGGGAAAACCATTGAGATTTTGAATACCGATGCCGAAGGACGGGTGATACTGGCCGATGCTTTAACCTATGCCAAAAAATATGACCCGCAAGTGGTGATTGATGTGGCCACTTTGACCGGCGCGGCCATTGTGGTCATCGGAGATAAGGCCAATATTATCTTTTCCCGCGATGAAAGATTGCTTAAAAATGTGCAGGAGTTGGGAGAAAAAAGTGGTGATTATGTCTGGCCATTGCCTTTGTGGGAAGAATATGAAAATGATGTCAAAGGCACTTTCGGGGATATTGTTAACACGCACAGTAAGAAGAAGAGGGATGCCGGCTCCATCATGGGTGCCATATTTTTACTTCAGTTTGCCAAAGATTTTAAAAAGTGGATGCATATAGATATGGCTCCCAGAATGGAAGCAACCTCGGATGAATTTTTATCACCCGGTGCCGCCGGCTCCCCAGTTCGCCTTTTGATTGAGTATTTGAGGAGGAGTTAATGTGGAATGGACAAGGACTTTTGCGGACTGGACGCGGAAATAAAAAAGACAAAGGTATTTTGCCAAATTTCAGCGATAGCGGGAGTTTGGCAAAACCGATAAAAAAGAAAGTTGACAGTTTAATCTTGGCGACAGATAATTACAATATGAAGAAAAATGGTAATTCTAAAAAAACAACGATTGATGATTTGGCAGTAATGGTTGCTGGCGGTTTTAAGCGTGTTGATGAAAGATTTGAACAAGTTGACCAAAAGATTGATTTGTTACGAGCTGAGGTAAAAAATGATATGAGTACTTTAAGAAATGATATGGACGGAATGTTCAATCATTATATAGGCACTTTTCGTAAGGATTTTGATGATCTTGCGGGGAGAGTGAAAAAATTGGAAGAAATGATGATGAATCGAAAGTAAAAAATTAGTGCATATAGATATGGCGCCAAGAATGGAAGCAACGTCAGATGAATATCTACCAGTTGGCGCGGCAGGTTCGCCCGTGCGACTTTTGGTGGAGTATTTGAGGAAGTGATTTTGTTTTATATAATAAAGTCATGTACAACATAACAAAAGGACAACTAATAGCAGTATGGATTTTCGGTCTTCCTGCCACATATTTTATTCCTCTGATGATGGATATAAATGATGGAAGTCCTTTATTTGGCGGACTCATCTTATTTGGTATTCCATTCTTAATAATTTTTTACACAATTGGTTGGAAGAACCAGAGAAAAAATAATAAAATTGATTAATCATTTTAGATTGACAGCGATTGCGAGAGGAGTATAATAATTATATGAAAAGTACCCACAATTCATATTCTTGGTTTTATTTCTTTTTCTTCTTTAGACAGAGGGGTGCTTTTGTTCGCGTTAAGTAAAAAGTTTACTTAAAAAAACAAAACTCCCCCTCACTTGTCAACAAGTGAGGGGGAGTTTTGTTTAGAGATTGCGGATTGATGAGAGAATACAACCCACCAAAATTTCCAAAGGAAATTTAAGCGGGCAAAGAATTTTCTCACCAGTTCGGAAGGCGGGCTGAAGGGTTCATTTATGGAGGTAGCCATGGGAAAAGT
>CAYHJR010000083.1:0-2740 GCA_964357075.1 uncultured Candidatus Saccharibacteria bacterium | reverse complement strand
GTTGTCTAAAATAAATGGCTAATGAATGATGAATATCTGTTTAGGACTCCGGCTATGCTTCAAAGAAGTATTATGTAGTGCGGGGATATGCTCCGATAATTCCATAACTATTCCCATCACAAACGACACTTTTTTGAAACATTGCAATAGGACCAAAAAACTACCGTATATAAGCACCATGAGTTAAAGCCACCGCTATCGCGTCATATTCATCGTCTTTTGATATTTTTTTTGGAATATCAACTAATATTTTAACCATTTTTATTATTCTAATTTTATCGCTATTTCCATCGCCAGTTATGGCGGTTTTAATTTGCATCGGGCTGTATTCAAATACAGGAATTTTAGATTTGATAGCCTCATAGATAATAATTCCTCTAGCTTCCGATACGCGCATGGCAGTTTTTTGGTTTTTTGTCATAAAAAGCGTTTCTATTGCTAGGGCGCCTGGTTTGTATTTTTCTATTACCTTTGAAATTTCCAATCCAACTTTTTCAAATCGCTTGTAAATATTTTCTTTCGCGGAAGTTTGTAAACACCCAGAATAAAGCAGTTTTTCTTTGCCTTTTTCTAGCTTTTCTATTACAGCGACTCCAAGCCGATCGTAGCCCGGGTCAATGCCGAGAATTTTCATATATTAATTATTCCGCATTAGTAAAGACCTCTTGCACCTCATCGTTTTCCTCCAACTCACTAACTAATTTAGACAGCAATTCTATATCAGTATCCTCAAGTGGCACGGTGGTTGTTGCGTTCCATGTGGCGTGGTCTTTTTTGAAGGCCCACGACGCACTGCCCGGGGAGGCGAGTTCAAAACCATGAAGAGAAAGAATATGTTTAATTTCTTGAGCTGCCTTGTTTCTATTATCTGTAAGGGCCTCAATTAAGATGGCGACCCCACCAGGACCATATGTTTCATACATTATCAATTCCATGGTAGCGCTATTGTCAGTCATTGCCTTTTTCACCGCACGATCAATAGTGTCGTTGGGCATGTTTTCCTTACGTGCTTTTTCTATTGCCGCCACTAATCCTGGCGATGCTAGATTACCCTTGGCTTTTTTAGCTTCAACGGTAATTAATCGCACGTATTTTCCAAACGACTTGCTTTTTTGAGCGTCATTTTTAGCTTTAATATGTTTTATTTTTGAATATTTGTTATGGCCAGACATCGGATTGTTTATTTTCTGTCTAGGGTAGACTTCGACAGACCTTCACCTAAATGAGAATAAGCTTTGTTTGTAGCAATTCTTCCTCTTGAAGTTCTTTCCAACAATCCCAACTGAATTAAATACGGTTCATAGACTTCCTCAATTGTTGCTTGTTCTTCAGATAACGCCGCCGCAATAGTATTCAATCCAGTTGGGCCACCACCAAATTTGGTTATTAACACTTTCAGAATTTCTCTATCTGCGCTTGTTAGTCCCAGAATATCAACACCCAACATTGCCAACGCCTTTCCAACCACATCTTTTGTTAAAACAGTTTTATTGATTTGCGCGTAATCTCTACAGCGCTTTAAATGGTAATTGGCCGTGCGCGGAGTAAATCGTGAACGGATTGCGATTTCATACACTGCGTCAGGATGAATTTCTATATCCAAAATCTTCGCCGACCGCTTGATAATCTCAGCAATTTCTTTATCAGAATAAAACTCAAGCTTAAATACACCCCCAGAGAAGCGCGATCTCAATGGAGAGGAAATCATAGCTATTCTGGTTGTGGCCGCGATCAGTGTGAATGGGGGAAGGTCTAATTGTATAGTTCTTGCGGAAGGACCTTTTCCTATAATAATATCCAAGGTCCCTGATTCCATTGCTGGATACAAAACTTCCTCAATTGCTTTGTTTAATCTATGAATTTCATCAATAAATAGAATGTCGCCAGCCGACAGATTTGTAACAACTGAAGCAAGGTCGCCAACTTTTAGAATCGCTGGTCCAGAAGTTACCTTCATCTGTGCCCCAGTTTCTTTCGCTATGAGGTGAGCAAGGGTTGTTTTACGAAGTCCTGGTGGTCCATAGAAAAGAATGTGTTCTGGTGGATGTTTGCGCTCTTGGGCGGCAGTTAGGAGGATATGCAGGTTATCTTTGATGTTTTTTTGGCCAATATACTCATCCCAGCGAACAGGACGGAGAGTTTGGTCAAGAAAACCAACTTCCTTTTCGTCAACTGATGGTTGTTTAGACGGTATTGACATTTTTATAAGGTTATGCTAGGATTCAATTGAATCTAATAAGTGTAGTATAGTGTACCAACACAATAACATGAATGCGAATCGGACGATTCGTATTTTTAGTTATTCAAGTTCGCGAACCTCTAAGCAATGGCCTTCCCAGGTTTGGGTATAGTGCTAAGGACATTTTGGTTGCAATACTTCGGTTTTGCGTACTGAAATTATCCTCGGGACTCTACCTCGCTTGATGCATCACGCAACAAGATATTGCTTAGAGATTCTCGCGCTTGAAAATTATTCAAGCTTTCTTCTACTGGACATCCTAGCGCTATCCCCAGAAAAAAAGCAATTGACAACGTGTGACAAAATAGTTTTTAGTATATAAAGTCCCAACCCTCCCTTTATTTGCGTCCAAGCGTTGATTTTCTAAGGCCCTCCTGAAAAGATTTTTGGACGGCGCCCAATTCATTTTGTTTTTGGAGCTTTTCTAATTGTAATTTTGCAAGCTTTGATTTTAATATTGGAAGGTCCCTCTCATCATCAAAAAGCTTATGCTTATCAACC
>CAYHJR010000082.1:0-2780 GCA_964357075.1 uncultured Candidatus Saccharibacteria bacterium | reverse complement strand
GCTATGATGAGGGAATTAGAAGCCGAGAAGTGCCAAATGTGGTGGACGCATACATCACCTTTTCAAAAGGTTCTCAAAAAGGTATAATTTCGGTTAATTATTAAATAATAAAACTTAATAGTATGAATTTTCTTAAGTGCACATGTGCCGATTCTTGGGCAGACGAAGCCAAGCTTATACTCCGTGTCGTACTCGGAGTAATATTTCTTTATCATGGTTACGCTAAATTTGGCATGGGAACAGAAGCCATAGCGGGATTCTTCGGTGCCGTCGGGATACCAATGGCTGGTTTTTTCGCTCCACTTGTTATCTGGGTTGAGATGATTGGCGGTGTGGCTCTTATTCTCGGAGTCCTCACTCATTGGGTATCAAAATTATTTGTAATCATTTCCCTGGTTGCTCTCTTCATGGTTCATATAAAAAACGGATTCAGCATAGCGCAAAACGGCTATGAATTCATACTTTTGATTCTGGCCGCCTCCGTCACGACCATGATTATGGGCGCCGGAAAGTATTCCGTTGACGCGATGATAGGCAAATCGGAAAATACAACAAACGCATAACGCAAAATATTTAGCATAGAGCGTAGAACATAAAAAATCATACGATATATCGTATGATTTTTTGATGTTAATCTATCCTTGTCGGGGTGCCGAGAATTGAACTCGGGCTACAACCACCCCATGGTCGCGTACTACCGTTATACTACACCCCGTAATTCTCTATCCTACTTTGAGAGCCAGGGAATTTCAAACTGTTCAAATTCCGGCAAGAATTTCTTGTCATAAAGGAGACGATGCGCCACCTCGGCATGCGAAAGCGCACCCGTTAAGGCATTATGAGGTTTTGGCTCTTCCGGAATCCCAACATAAGTCAGAATGGCATCAAGATTAACGGCCGAATGATGGTCAATGAGCGGCATAGAAATACCTTGCTTGGTCATATGCATAATGGCCAAAGTGTGGGTATCAATCGTTCGTCTGAATATAGCGGAGGAATCAATGTGTGCCCTCGCGCAAGCCGCCAACAGGAAATCACGGTCAAAGGAAACATTTTGGCCAAGCAAAGTCCTATCATCAACGCTTCCAATCCAACGTAAAAATTTTTCAATCAATTCTTCCTCGCTTTGTTTCTTTCCATCAGTAATTTGCTCCTTGCTAAAACCATTTACCCCCAGGGCCTCTTCCATAAAATGGGCTCCGTCCCAAATGCGGCACTCTCCGTAAAAACGTCTGGCCTGATCCGCCATATCAACCGCCCCCAAAGAAACAATGGAGTGTTTTTCGTAATTCGTGCCCGATGCTTCTATATCAATTGCAATCATTTTAGCCAGTTTGCAGTAATTAGTTTGTAGTGGGTAGTGTATAAGAAAAATAGATAAATACCAACTTCTTTTAACTATCAATTAATGATTAGTGATTACAAACTAAAATTTACAATTTGAAGCCGGCGTCAACCCGGCTTTTTTGGCTTCTTCTGCTGATTTAAATGAAATTAAATTTTCCGGTTTAACTTTCAAAGCCCCCGGACACCACGGCAAATGATAGACCTTGCCGTTTTTAGAAGCCACTACTTCCCCGCTTCCAGTAGCTTGATTAGATAAATTAGCTGAATTAGTTTTATTAGCGGAATTAGATACCGAGGCAACTTGTTTAGATTGTTCAATTGCGCCGACTATAGAAACTGGTTCCTTTTTGACCTCCTTGACCGAAAGGCGCCCCAAACCAAAACCTCCAAACCCAACCAAAACCACAATCAAAACCAAAAGTATTTCATCCTTGTATTTATTCCAGTAATGATATAAGCTGTTTCTCATTAACTGAATTATACGCAATTAACCTAAAAGCTAGAAGCTAATCGCTGAAAGCTACCATAATGGCCAGTAAAAAAGCGGGTGGTTCCGCCAAAAACTTAACTGATTCTAATGCCCAATATCTTGGTATTAAACTCTATGCGGGCGAAGTGGCCAAGCCGGGCAGTATTATCGTGCGCCAAAGGGGCACACATATAATCCCAGGTAAAAATGTCATGGTCGGCAAAGACCATACTCTTTTTGCATCACGCGAAGGAATTGTTTCCTACGGTACCAAAAGAAAAATCCATTTCAACGGTAAAACTCTCGTCAAAAAAATAGTGCACGTTCACCCCGTTAGATAGGAAAATCCTTATCTAATGGGGTAAATAATTTACCTATTTTTGCGATCGCAAAAATAGGTAACAAATCTAAATTGCTTCTACTTGTAATTTAAAGCTTCCGGATTTGCCGGAACCTTTTATTTTTATTACGCGCTCCCCCAGTGTATTTATCGGTTCATCCAGTTGAACAAAATCTTCCGGCAAATCTATGCGAAATTGCTCCTTCAATGCCTGTAGTATTTCTTTCACGTGAATTTTGGCGTAGAGATGCCCTTCGTCATTGGCTTTTCCTTTGACGATAACAATTCTCTCTTTCAATCCCTCAAAGTTGCTTTTCAATAATTCTTCTTGGACTTTGAGCTGGTCAAAATGTTCTTTTTGTTTTTCTCTGACTCGCTCAATTGCATCAGGCGTGGCGTTCTCGGCTAATTTACGGGGGAAAAGAAAATTAGCGGCGTATCCGGCCGATACTTCTTTTATTTCATATTTACGGCCGACTTTCGGCACGTCTTGTAATAAAATTACTTTCATATATATCTAATATAAATTAATAAATAGTCGCTAATACAATAAATTATAATGCATTGTCATTCGTATCATTCGGTCTCACCGAGAGCATTATTTGTAACCATTTGTAAATTCGT
>CAYHJR010000081.1:0-2890 GCA_964357075.1 uncultured Candidatus Saccharibacteria bacterium | reverse complement strand
TTATAGGCGTTCTCTCGGCGCTCTCTTTTTCTTTACTTTTTCCGCTTTCTCTTTCAGCGCAAACAATTGATTCTTATAAAGAGTCGGTGCGGGTTTTGGTAAATCCGCCAAACCCGGGGCCGGGTAAAACAGTTTCCATCAGCATTGAAAGTTCTCTCTTGGACTTAAACCAATCAATTATCACCTGGAAAGTTGACGGCAAAATCATAGAAAGCGGCAAAGACAAGAGGTTCTTTGAAACAAAACTCGGGGAAATCGGCAAAGAAACCGTTATAAAAATTTCCGTTTCCAATTCTTCTTCCGGATTAATCGAGAAAGAGGTCAGAATAAATCCGACCTCCGTCAGTTTTCTATATGAAGCCAATACTTATACTCCGCCGTTTTATAAAGGCAAGGCCTTGCCGTCATCCGAAAGCGTTGTAACAGTTCTCGCTCTGCCAAATTTCAAAACAACCTCCGGAACACAAATTCAATCCAAGGATTTGGTCTTCACCTGGAAAAAAGACGGGGTGGTGGACGGCAGAAATTCTGGTTTGGGCAAAGATTTCTATTCTTACGTTTTAGGACGACTCCCCGAGGACACGCCGGAAATTGAAGTTTCAATTGTCCACCCGGAAAGCAACCTGAAAGGTTACGCTTATCTTCTTTTGGGGTCAGTGAACCCGGAAATTGTATTTTACGAAAATAGCCCGCTTCTTGGCGTTGTTTTAAACAAAGCGCTGGTCGGAGAAACTAATTTGTTAAAAGGAGAATTTAACGTTGCGGCTTACCCATATTTCTTTTCCGGCAGAAACAAAAACTCCGTCAATTATGAATACAAATGGCACATTAACAGCGAAGAGGTGGCTGATGTGCCTAAAAATCAAAATTTTCTTACTTTGCGCCGACCCGAGGGCGGAAAAGGAACTTCCGCCATTTCTGTTTCTTTGCAAAATCTGCAAAAAATATTCCAGAGCGGGAGTAACAATCTTTTAATAAATTATGGGCAGTAGAACAGCTTTCAGGTTTTAGCTTCTAGCTTTCAGCTTTATGAAAAAACAATTCAGAAAAACTTTAAAAAAAATTGTAATGATTAGTTTTTTAGTTACTTCTTTTTTTCCTTTAATTTCCTTGGCCCAAGACGCCACAGGCGAAGCCAATAGCGCAAGTTCACAGCAACAAGCCACTCAAGCTGCTCAACAAACATCATCTCCCGCCTCCGGTAATCGCACGGACCAAACCTATAAACTTTTAGCCCCGATACCAGAATTTGGAAAAGTTTATACACCAGGAGATATTGGAAAATATGTAAACGCTATTGTGAGCTTGGCCATTGTAGTTTCGGCAGTTTTGGCGGTTGTCATGATTACAATCGGCGGTTTTAAATATATGACTAGTGAGTCCATGAGCTTGAAGGAGGAGGGAAAGAAAAATATTCAGAACGCTTTCTTGGGAATAATTCTGTTGTCTGCTTCCTATTTAATATTAAACACCATAAACCCCGCTCTTCTTAATTTCAATTTAAACATTGAAAAAATCGGCGTGCCGGGGAATCCAAACACAAAACCCGCAGTAAATACCGTAGAACCAAATTCTGCAGAGCAAAGATCGATAGAGGCAATCAACAAGGAGGTGGGACAGACTTATGAAATTCCAGTTTCTATAAATAACACACTGACACGCGATAAGCGCAAAGAATATGTTGACAACAATTTGCTTCCTTTGTGCCAAAAGGAGAAGGGGCCCAACGCCGAACTTCAGGTAAGGGCTCAGGCCCAAGGAGAAACCCTTAAATATACTTGTGTAGTTAAGTAATTATGCCCAAATCAACCGCCATCACAATTATTGTCGTTACCTTGCTTCTAATCGCTGGGGGATTGGGGTGGTGGTATTACTCCTTGGGAACCGGCACAGGAGCTGGCGAAACTGGTAGCGAAAAGGATGGTATTTTAAATAATTTTTTCCCTTTCGGAGAAAATGCGGAACAAACGCGGAACACTGAAAGCGGTAAAACCAATAGTGAGAATAAAAACGCAGAAACGGAAAACGCGCCACAGGTCAGGCAAATTTCCGAGCTTCCTGTCGCCGGATTTTTACCTCTCAATGATAATCTGGGATTCCCATTTGTTCGCTATGTTGAACAAGAAACGGGTCATGTCTATGACGCGCCGCTTCAAATTGTTTCTAAAAAAAGAATCAGTAACACCACCATACCCAAAGCCCGCGAAGTGCTTTGGATGCCCAACGGCGCTTCTTTCATAATCCGCTATCTTGATGACAAAGATATAATTCAAAGTTTTCACGCTACTTTAAAAGAGTCCGCCACTTCAACCGAGGACAGCGCAAAAGATTCGGAAGGCACTTTAAGCGGTAAATTTTTGCCGGAAAACATTTCCGCCGTCAATTTAATGCCTTCGGGAAGCGCAAAAACTTCTCCGAAAATTATTTACATGACAACAAGCGCCTTGGGTATTTCTGTTTTTACGTCCGAGCAAGACGGCGCCAAAGCAACAAAGGTCTATTTAAATCCATTGAAGGATTGGCTGACTTTCCCAATAAGCGACTCCCTTGCTTTTCTTTTAAGCAAATCCTCCGGTAAGGCGCCTTCTTTTGCTTTCTCGCTTAATTTGAAAAACGGCTCCGTTACGGAAACGCTTTCCAATATTTACGGCTTATCCATTTTGCCGAACAAAAAAGGGGACTTGATTTTGTATTCGGACACCAACTTCGGCGAACCGCGCCTTGCTCTCTATGACGTAAATAAAAAAATAACTTCCTCTCTCTCCCTAAAAACTTTTGCCGACAAATGCGTTTGGAGCGCCAATAATGTCGCTCGTATAATTTGCGCCGTGCCCGAAACATTCCCTAGAGGGATTTACCCCGACATTTGGTATCAAGGAAAAATTTTATT
>CAYHJR010000080.1:0-3135 GCA_964357075.1 uncultured Candidatus Saccharibacteria bacterium | reverse complement strand
CCAATTTTTGCAGCCGTTCATCGGGCACGGCAACCACGCCCACATTCGGGTCAATGGTCGCAAAAGGATAATTCGCGATATTTACTTCTTGTTTCGTTAAAATTTTAAATAAAGTTGACTTGCCGACATTGGGCAAACCAACAATGCCGATAGATAATTTCATGATTTTAAATTTAACAAATTTTATTAAAAAAATAAAGAAAGGGGCAAGTTATTAAAACTTACCCCTTTTTGTTGATGAAAGAGTTTTTAGTCCATTCTAAGAACTCTTTTTTTGGTGATAAAAGGGCATCTCTCATTAAAGAGTTCGTAAAGACGATAAAGCGTCTTTGCGTACTCTAATAACTTCAATATGCCTGTGAATACCAGTTTCGCAAGTTCCCAGAGAAGGATTGCCGGAAAAAATACGATTTTCATTATCTTTTTAATCGTTTGCCACTCAGCATCCTCCTTTTCCAACTCCTGTTTTGCAACACTCAAAGCATCGTCGAACATCTGTCCTAAACTTATTTTCTTGAATACCTTAAAAGTAAGTTTGTAATCAAGACTTGCTATTGCCCATTTGTGTTCTGTTAAGGTATCCAGAATCTTTAATGTCATATTCAACAACAGCACATCAAATGCAGACGACCGCATTCTATCGACAAATAAGTTTCCTACGAGCATAATCACTCGCTCCAATACTTTTATCCTTGCCTCTTTATCGAGCGACTGAAACCAGAGATTTTTGAGTAATATTCTCCTATCAATCTCCGCAGTGTCATAATTGCTGCACCTATCAGCTATTTCAATTTCCTCAGTAACTTTTTTCACTCTTGGATCCATACTCCACACGATGAATCGCTCTATCGTGAGAAATAAGGCTAACCCCCAAAAGAAAATCAAGTATAACTCGCTGACCTTTTCGATGCCAAGCATCATATACAAGAACATCCCTCCGATAACCACGTAAATGCCGTAAGTGAAATACTTTAACATTGTCGTGATATAATCAAAGGCTTTTTCCTGCTTTTTCTCTTCAAGAGTAATTAGATACCAAGCAACTACGACGATAACAAGGGGAAAAACGGCGACTATGGCAAGCGGCCCCATCATTACAAAGAAATCTACGATGGCGTGAAGAATACTCGTTATCTTACGGGCGACATACATTATAAATGTGATTATCTCCCGCGGATAAGTAAATATAAACTTCACGACAAGAGCGCCGACCATACCCATAATCGGTATCCGAAAATATAGAGGGTATTCTGTTATCTTATAACTACGCCCATATTCTAACTTGGAATAAATCTTATATCCAAGATAAAGATAGGCTGTCAAGATAATCAAAATACTCCATACTATGCCGAAACCGGGCGCCAGACTATTGTAGATAAACAATGTAACAAAACCGAAAGCAAGTAGAATCATAGAAAACCCACTAATAATTCCAACCCATTTGAAGAAGTTTTCATGTCTTTGGTGAAAACTGTTCATAAAACTCTTCAAACCTTTAAGGATGGGATTATTGACAATACGCTTCACCATTGCGACTAACAGCCAAAGCGGGGTTATAAAACCGGGAATTCCAAACATGCCGATGGTCCACCAAGGTATCGCGTGAAACGATTTCTGCGTAATCATTCCCATAAGACTTACAAAAGCCAGTGGAGAAATTACCCAGAAAAGCAGATGAACAAATATGGTGTACCAGAAACCCGGACAGATGTGAGTCTTTAAACTAATCTCTCTGTTTGAATTCCACGCGTAATTACTCCGCGCTGTTCTGTATAACCACCAGTATTTGCCACCAGTCTCGGTGTTCACCACAAAGTCATCCGCATGATTTTTAACCGACAGAAACTTTAAGGGGCTTATTTCAATAACCTTCTCATCGTTATTTGCTCCTTTTGGATAGGCGTTAAAACCAAAATCCAATCCGAGCAAATTATAAGACATTGCTCCTTTATCACAGTATCTTTTCTCGTAATCGTAATCTTCGGCAAAGAACTTCTTTATTGAAAGCCTGCTCCAGAAACAACTCCACCAGTTAAAAACTCTTGGGATATCGAAGTTTACATGCAAATCCCGGTAATTCTCTTTGATCGCCGCCATTTGACTTTCGGTGATTCTGCGAAGAAAGCTTTCAAATGACATAAAGTCAATATTGTGCCTCCAGAGAATTTTCCGCCAAATTGATGTCGGCAGGGATTCAAGCTTAGCAATAATCCCGATTAAAGGGTTAGTGTTACCAGTAAAGTCAAACAAAAGTTTGTGCCTTTCCATCCATTCTGCTGGAATCCGCTCAAAAATAAACTTCCAGAAAGTTAGCGCTTCAACAATTAAAGCAGCTTTTTTTGCTTCCCATGTTCTGTACTTTAATTTAAGACTTTTTCTGACATTTTCCTTGGCAGAAATTTTGTAATCCTGCCACTCGCTTAATAAATTTCTCTTGTCCATAATTCTTCCTCCTTTTCTAACCCGAGTTTGCATTGTTTATACTTCTAAGTCTACCCTTTATCACCTCCTTATTTTATTATTAATGTTTATTTATTTAAAAACATAAATTATGCCTTTCAATAAATTCCCGAGCTATTTTAATATATAGCATATTTTAAAATATTTGTAAAGAGCACAAATGCTGAATTTAAATGACTAATGTATTAAACAAAAAGCGGCTCATAGCCGCTTTTTGTTTAATACTCATCTTTTTCTGCTTCGGCTTTGGTTTTTTGAACTCTGTCCGCCGGATGGTTTACTGGAGAATAAACAGTATAAAGTTTAAGCGCCGATGAACCGATATTTTTAAAATTATGTTTTACGCCAGCGTCAACAAAAACCAAATCCCCTTCTTTTATCGGCGATGCTTCACCTTCAATCACCGCTTCGCCGTTTCCTTCAATAAAAATCAAAACTTGGTCAACCGTTTTGTGGACTTCTTCGCCGATATCTTCTCCGGCTAACAAACTCATCAAAACCACCTGTGAATTTTTTCCCGTATTCACGACTTGCCGAAAATTTTCGTTTTGTTTGGCAAGCTCAATAATATTTTTATGAAAAGTCATTTTATAATTAAATAAATTCAATAACGACCTTTAATTTTATAAGTGGGTGAGCGACGGGATTTGAACCCGCAACCACCCGGACCACAAC
>CAYHJR010000079.1:0-3157 GCA_964357075.1 uncultured Candidatus Saccharibacteria bacterium | reverse complement strand
ATTGGTGATTGTATTTCCCGTTCCAAATTTTGCTCGGTACTTAAAAATAATAGATCGATAATTTGATTTATCCGAGGATTTGGTTAGTGGAGTTTAAAAGCTTGTTTCTAAAAAAGACGGCGACTCTGTTATTGCCGGTACTATAAACGGCGATGGGGTGCTTAAAATCATGGTCGCAAACATCGGAGAGAAAACATTTCTTGCCGGCGTGATGCGTCTAGTAGCTGAAGCGCAGGCTTCCAAATCACGACTTCAAATGCTCTCTGACAGGGCGGCTCTCTATTTGACCATCATTGCCGTTGCGGGAGGCCTTATTACATTGGTTGCCTGGCTTATGGCCGGTGCCGAGGTTGGTTTTGCGGTGGCACGGCTTGTGGCTGTTCTTGTAATTGCCTGTCCGCACGCGCTGGGGCTTGCCGTGCCGCTCGTAGCTTCAATTTCCACAACTAAAGCGGCACAAAACGGCTTTCTCGTAAAACAGAGGCTTGCGTTGGAAGCCGCCCGAACGATTGATACGGTGCTTTTTGATAAAACAGGAACATTAACCAAAGGTGAATTCGGAGTTGTGGAAATATGGGGAGTAGACAGCCATACTCAAGACGAAGTTTTACAGTTGGCCGCTTCCCTGGACGCACTTTCTCAACATCCAATTTCAAAAGCCGTTGTTGCTAAAGCCAAAGAACGGGGGCTTTCGCTTGAGGAACCTAAGAAATTTGAAGCGCTAAAGGGCAAGGGGATAAAAGCTTTTATTGAAGAAAAGGAGGTTATGGTGGGCGGGCCGGCGCTTCTTGAAAGCATAGGAATCAATATCCCGAATAAACTTTCTAAGCAGGTTCAAGATGCCGGTAAGAAAGGGCAAACAATTATTTTTACGGTTAAGGATGGCACACTCCTCGGCGCAATTGCCCTTGCCGACATTATTCGCGAGGAATCACGGGAAGCCATCAAAGCTCTCAAAGAAATAGGAGTTCGGGCTTCTATGATAACAGGTGACTCTGAAGATGTGGCAAAATGGGTTAGCCAAGAGTTGGGAATTGATGAATATTTTGCCCGAGTGTTACCTCATCAGAAATCCGAAAAAGTAAAAGAGCTTCAAAAGCGCGATCTCAAAGTCGCAATGGTCGGCGACGGCGTGAATGACGCTCCGGCTCTGATGCAAGCGGACATCGGTATTGCTATTGGTGCGGGAACGAATGTCGCTATAGAATCGGCAGGGATTATTCTCGTTAGGAATGATCCGCGAGATATCGTGAAGATAATTAAGTTGTCCCGGATGACGTATTCAAAGATGATTCAGAACCTTTTCTGGGCGACAGGATACAACGTGATCGCCTTGCCGCTGGCAGCTGGTGCGCTTGCTTTCAAGGGCATCCTGCTTGAACCGGCTGTTGCGGCAGTGTTTATGAGTGCATCCACAGTCATCGTGGCATTCAACGCAATGCTATTGCGCCGACAAAAAATTTAATTCAGTAGTATTATGAGTGTCTGGAAAGTGATAAAATGAAAAAGGTCGAGAATATTAGTGATATTTTAAATTAAGAATTAAGAAGGAATACTCACAAATATGAAAGGAATCAACCCGAAGGATTTTAATAAGAAAATGAAGCCGACTGATGATTTTTTTGAATTTGTCAGCGGCGGATGGATAAAAAGAAACCCCGTTCCCCCCAGTGAAAATCGGTGGGGCAGTTTCTACGAACTTGGCGATAAGAACATAAAGAATCTTCATGCCTTGATCCGGAGGATGGTAAAAACTAGACATCGGCCGGGGAGTAATATTCAAAAAGTCAGTGATTTTTTTGCGGCCGCGATGAATACCGCAAGCATTAACCGGGAAGGCATCACCGGCCTTTCTCATGAACTTGAAAAAATCGAAGGAATAAAAACTATCGAAGATTTGGTAAAAACGGTGGCGCATCTCCACCGGATTGGTTCAGCGCCTTTGTGGTATCCAAGCGTGGAGCCCGATGACAAGAAAAGTACTCGGACGATTTTTCGCCTGTATCAGGCGGGATTGGGATTGCCGGACCGGGATTACTATATTCGTACCGATGCCAAATCAGCGGAGATTCGCATCCACTACTTAATTCATATTGAAAAGATATTCATCCTTAACGGCTCAAAAGTCCAAGAGGCGAAAGCGGCGGCGCGCAAAGTGCTGGAAATTGAAACGCGCTTGGCGCGTGCTTCAATGACGGCGGTCCAGCGGCGGGATGTTCATAAAACTTACAACAAATTCACGCTTAACGACTTAAAAAAGAAGACCCCGCACATTACTTGGGATGTTTATCTAGCGGGAATCGGTATCGGGAATTTTCACGAACTTATTGTCTCTCAACCGAATTTTATCAAAGAAGTTGATCTCATGCTTCGGAGTCTGGATATAAAGGACTGGAAAATATATCTTACGTGGCATGTGGTGAGTAGTTTTTCCTCTCACCTGGGAAGCAGGTTTGAAAAAGAAACATTCAATTTTTACGGCAGGGTACTCAATGGCATGAAGAAAATTAAACCCCGCTGGAAGCGGGCGGTTAGCATGGTAGACGGAGCGTTAGGCGAGCCGCTTGGCCGACTCTATGTGGAGCAATATTTTTCGAAGCGCGCTAAGAAAAAAATGAATGAGCTGGTGAATAATGTCACGGCGGCATATCGAGAACGAATCAAGAATCTCGAATGGATGTCAATTTTAACAAAAAAGAAAGCCTTAATAAAACTCAATGCTATCGTTCGTAAAATTGGCTATCCGGACAAGTGGCGCAATTACGCGAAACTTACGATTACTCGGCAATCTCACCTCCAGAACGTAATTAATGCGGAAATCTTTGAATTTAAGCGTATGATGGCAAAGCTCGGAAAGGCCGTTGATCGGACAGAGTGGTTCATGTCTCCCCCCACGGTGAATGCTTATTACAGCGTCAATATCAATGAAATTGTATTTCCAGCAGGTATTTTGCAACCACCCTATTTTTCAGAACATTTTGATGATGCTTTAAATTACGGAGCAATCGGTGCCGTCATCGGTCATGAGCTTACACATGGCTTCGATGATCAAGGGAGTCATTTCGATGAAAAGGGGAGCATGAAGAATTGGTGGACAAAACGAGATCGTAAGAAATTCGAGAAAAAATCAGACGTGATTATAAAGCAATTCAACGCA
>CAYHJR010000078.1:0-3394 GCA_964357075.1 uncultured Candidatus Saccharibacteria bacterium | reverse complement strand
ACAATAGTAGACAGAAAATGAGAATTAGTAATCGTAGTTATGATACTGGGCATTTTGTTTTTAAAATGAAAAAAGGGAGATGCTTTCAGCAATCTCCCTTTTTTGTCGGTGAAATGAAAATACTACGATCTAATCATCGCCGATTGTTAGATATAACCAGTTAGAGGTGCCATAACAATAGCCACTCTCGGATTCAAGTATTGCAGAACTACCCACTACCAGTTTTAGTTCTTCAATGGGAGTTTCTTCAAAATGCTCTTTTGCTGTCTTTTGCAGTTCGGCGAGTGTAATGCCGCTCTTTAAAGAAACATTCTGTCTTCGATATACTCTCTGGATAAGTTGCTTCTTCCCCTCCTCGGAAGATAACTGTTGTTCCAAAACAGAGATAGGAATACCCATAAAGTGTTTGGCGACTATGCCAAACTTTTCACTGTGTTGATTGCATATAGCAAGCTCATCAGGTGCCCAAGGTGTTATGATGCATTCACAGTAAGACATAGAACCAAAAAACCTTTGCCAAAACTTTGGTCTGTATTCTACCCTAGCAACTCGCTGCCAATTCAAGAAAATCTGGAAGCGTTCAACTTCTTTTGTAATATCGGCTTTATTCATTCTTACCTCCTTTCTTTACTTAGTTTTCAACGAAGAGCAGTATCATACCACTCTTCTAACTAGTTAGCAGTATAACAAAGTTTCTATATTTTGTCAATAGCGACAGGTTAAGAAAATTTTAGTATGATAACAATATTCTTATGCGCTATATCGCCGATTTTCACATTCATTCTCCTTACTCCCGGGCGGTTTCCAAAGAAATGACTTTGGAAAATTTGGATGTTTGGGCGAGAAAAAAAGGCATTACGATTTTAGGCACGGGCGATTTTACCCATCCGGTTTGGTTCGGCGAAATCCAGAAAAAACTTGAGGAAAGAGAGCCCGGTTTATTCACTTTGAAAAACAACAAATCGGCCGACGCCACCCGTTTTATTTTAACCGCCGAAATTTCCAGCATTTATACCAAGAACAATAAGGGGCGGCGCGTTCATAACTTAATTTTTGCGCCGAATTTGGAAGCGGTTAAAAAAATAAATACCCAGCTCGGCTGGCTCGGCAATCTCAAATCCGACGGTCGGCCGATTCTGGGGCTTGACGCCAAAGAACTTTTGAAAATCGTGCTGGAAGTTGACCCGAAATGTTTTTTGGTGCCTTGTCACGCCTGGACTCCTTGGTTTTCCATCTTTGGCTCAATGTCCGGCTTTAATTCGGTTGAAGAATGTTTTGAGGAATTATCCGATAAAATTTTCGCTTTGGAAACAGGTTTAAGCTCGGACCCTGGTATGAACTGGCGTTTATCCAAACTGGATAAATACACGCTAATTTCCTGTTCAGACGCCCACAGCTTGGCTAATCTCGGCCGCGAGGCCTGCGTTTTTAAAATTGAGCCGGAGAAACTTTCTTTTGACGAAATTAAAAGAATTATCAAAGAAAAAGACAAAGAAAAATTTTTATACACCATTGAATTTTTCCCGGAAGAAGGAAAGTACCATTATGACGGCCACCGGCTTTGTCAGATAAGATTATCGCCCAAAGAAACCAAGAAATATAACGGCCTCTGCCCGGTTTGCGGCAAGTCATTGACCATCGGCGTGATGTCGCGGGTGGAAAAATTGGCTGATCGGGAGGAAAATTTTACTCCTCCTAATTTCGTTCCTTTCAAGAGCTTGGTTCCTTTGCGGGAAATTATTGCCGAGGCCCTGGCCCAGGGCAAAGCGACAAAATTAGTCGAAGAAGAATATGAAAAATTAGTTTCCAAAGGCGGCAGTGAATTTAGAGTTCTTCTGGATTTATCCGAAGCCGAATTGTCAAAAATAACCTTGCCGCGAATCGTTGAGGGAATTCTTAAAGTAAGAAGGAAAGAATTGTTTATTCTGCCCGGTTATGACGGCGAATACGGCACCGTTAAAATTTTTTCTGAAGGAGAAAAAGCCGAGCCGCCCTTAGCCCAGCAAAGTTTGTTTGGATAACAGGACTTCCGCCATTGCCTTTCAGAACCAAAATAATAAATTAATAATCTTCATTTACTCTTTTATCCGACGATCGTTTGAAAAAAGAGTAAATAAAAACCGCCGTTCGCATTGTGCTACTAAGCGGTTTATTTGTTTGGGTTTTGGGTTCAGCCGTGAGTAAGTCCCAAAAGACGTTTAGAAATTAGTTCATAGTTGAGCACTCCCAGACAACCTCCTACTATTGCTCCCAGAAAAGCACTGCCGAGGAAGTAACCGATGGCTGCGCCGATAGCTGCATCCACCCCGCACAAGAGCCGTTCATCCGAATGAATAAGGATGAAAAGACGTTTGATGAAAAGACCAATAATAGTCAAGGCGATGGGTATAGCTTTAAGGATTCGAAGAACAATAAAACATCCTGTTTTGCACATTTTTAGAGGAATCCAGTAGAAGAACACCTTGAATGGATGGTAAGTTTTCCACATAAGAAATCCCTCTTTAATAGCATCATCGCTTTTACCCCATATTATTGGGGATAGGGCCGGGAATAAAATCAAAGTGAAGAAAGCTGATAAGACAAGTATAAGAGGTGCAATTTCAAAAAGCACAAGAGGGGTTTTCAACATCCTACAAAGAAAAAGCAAAGAAAAAATAAGGCAAAGAAATATAATCGTCCAAAACATCCAGAAAGAAGCGATTAGAGAAATAGCCCAAATTCTTTTCCTTGCGGCACACCCTATTTTCTTCCAGTCCAAAACGCAGGTTGTTCGCCAGACACAAGTGCCGGCTTCAAGAACTTTTTTGAACTCATAGGAAAGATATCCTACGAATCCGCCGACTATCATACCAATCCACCAGAGGTACACGCCAAGTTGGAGCGCAATCAAGGCGCCGATAAATGCTCCTAACGCGCAAGCCAAAAAAATCTTGCCCAATTTGTTCATCTCACCCTCCTTTTTGTTTTTTATTCAATCCAATTATTCAATTTTAAAAGACCAACAAACTTAACTATTACTAATTATAATTTATCATCTTTTAATTTATTTGTCAACTTCATCGCTATTTTATAAACATCACCGGCCCCTAAAGTCAGGATAATAAAAGAATTTAGAATATAGAATTTAGAAGTTAGAAGTTTATTGATTTCGGAAGATAATAATTTGAAATTAAAAGGCAGAGATTTTACATTTCGGTGATATTTACTTACTTCTTCAAAAAGAAGTTTGTCTATATTTTGTTTGGGCTTTTTCTCTCGAGCGGAGGAAAAAGTCGGTAAAAGATAAACAAAATCGGCTTTTTGGAAACACTGGCCAAAGGCTTTCAATAGGGCCTTGGTTCGGGAAAAGGTATGGGGCTGGAAAATAGCCAAGATTTTATAGTTGGGATATCTC
>CAYHJR010000077.1:174-3405 GCA_964357075.1 uncultured Candidatus Saccharibacteria bacterium | reverse complement strand
CCGATACTGAAATGCTCTGTTATTTTTTGGATGATAAGGGGTTTATTTTTGATACGGCCCCCCAATTTTCCGGCAATGCTTATACGCGTTATTTTGGCACCACGACCGAACCATATATAAAATCGCAATATTTAAATCCAATTTTGTTTCAATCGCTCTCGCGCCTTACGGGCGAGTTGGCCAAAAAAGAATTTAAAACGATTGCGGTGTATGTAAAATCTCCGGAAGAAATAACCATTTATTTGGATACCGGTTCACGCCTTATTTTTTCCGAAGAGACGGATTATGGAAATATCACCGCTTATCTAAGCGAACTTGTGATGAGTTCGGATTTCAAAGGCAAGGGCGATCAGGGCAGATTAAGCGTTTCTTATATTGATTTTCGTTTTTGGAACAAGATTTTTTACAAGCCATAGAAAATGTTTACGGCGGCGAAGCTTTGCTTCGCCGCCGCTATTCGTCTTTGAGCCAGTCCCACGGATCAAAGAGGAAGTTACAGATCTCGGCCAAATAGCGCCACGCCCACTCGGCGCCATAAACGAGGTCAGTAACCAACTTTGAGGTCGCGTACATGATACACCCCTTTGGTTGGATTCAAGATTTATCCTTATTCTAAAATTTATGCTACTCTCCTTCTAAATTAAGTCAATACAATGCAAGGATTTTGGAAAAAACTTAAAAAGCCGTTTTTTGTCTTAGCCCCAATGGCCGATGTGACCGACATGGCTTTTCGTTGTGTTATCGCTAAGTATGGCAAACCTGATGTGATGTGGACAGAGTTTGTTTCGGCAGATGGGCTTTGCCATGAAAAAGGACGGGAAAAACTTCTGAAAGATTTAGAATACACCGAAAGCGAAAGGCCGATTGTGGCACAGCTTTTTACTGCGCATCCCTTGAAAATGGAAGGCGCCGCGCGACTTTGCCAAAAGCTTGGTTTTGACGGCATTGATATCAACATGGGCTGTCCTGACAAATCTATTGAAAAACAAGGCGCCGGCGCGGCGCTTATCAAAAGTCCGAAGATTGCCAGAGAAATCATACGTGCCGCCAAACGTGGCGCGCCTAATTTGCCGATTTCGGTTAAAACGCGCACCGGTTATCACAAAGACGAATTGGATAAATGGATTCCGGAACTCCTGGAGGAAGGAATTTCCGCGCTTACTGTGCACGCCCGTACTAGGAAAGAAATGTCCGATGTGCCGGCGCGTTGGGATATGATAGCCCGCGCCGTTGAAATTCGTAACAAAATGGGAGTAGACACTTTAATAATTGGAAATGGGGATGTGAAAGATTTAAGGGACGCGCGTGAAAAAGCTAAGCAAACTGGGGCGGACGGAATAATGTTAGGGCGCGCCATTTTTGGCAACCCATTTCTATTCTCAAATTCTCAAGAATATGAGAATAGAAATAATACGGCTGTGCAAATAAAATATTTGAAAGTCATGGTAGAACACACCAAATTGTTTGAAGAGTTGCTCGGCGGCGTAAAAAGTTTCGCTATTATGAAAAAGCATTACAAGGCGTATGTAAACGGTTTTGACGGTGCTAAAGAATTAAGAACAGAACTAATGGAAGCCAAAGACGCAAGTGAAGTGGAAAGTATTGTCAAAAGATTTTTAGGGAGTAAGGTGTAGGTCGGACATACAACCGAGGAACAGTGCCATGACGAGACGGAATTTTGTGGGAGCGAGGGAAGCCCTGCAAGCGATTGAGAGAATCGTGACGGAAGTGATTAGGCGGGGGGCCGCCGCCGGACGAAAACATATCCCTGGCGCCTACGTCGGCGGAATCGGCGTCAGAATTCGCAATCAACTGGCTGTGGCCGCAAGTTCACCTCGGCTTTATGGAAATAAACCCAGCGAAGCCCAGACGAAGGAGTGTGGGTAAAAAAAGGTCTCGCTGAAGACCTGTTTCAGGAATACGAATACATGAAGCCGCCCCATGGACGGCTTTTTTTGTTTGGTTTGAAGTTTCCTATATACTAGAGCGATGTCGGAGACACTATACAGAAAATATCGTCCGAAAAGTTTCAAAGACGTTGGGGGTCAAGACCATATTGTTTCTGTCTTAGAAGCGGGGATAAAAAAGGGATTGATTAATCACGCCTATTTATTTGCCGGAAGCCGCGGAACGGGGAAAACTTCGGTGGCGCGCATTTTTGCCAAAGCGATTGAAACAGCGGACGATGATGTTTATGAAATTGACGCCGCTTCAAATAATGGAGTGGATGAAATAAGGTTGATAAAAGAAGCGGTACAGACATTACCATTTCACTCAAAATACAAGGTTTACATATTGGATGAAGCGCATATGCTTTCCAAGCCCGCCTGGAACGCGCTTTTGAAAACTTTGGAGGAACCGCCAGCGCACGTGATTTTTATACTGGCGACGACGGAAATGGAAAAAGTGCCGGAAACGGCTCTTTCGCGCTGTCAGGTTTTTCAATTTAAAAAACCAACGCACGCTGTCTTGAAAAAAGTTGTGGAAGACATTGCCAAAGCAGAAGGATTTTCAATTGATAAGGGTTCATCGGAACTTATCACATTTTTGGGCGACGGCTCTTTCCGCGACGCCCAAAGTTTATTGCAAAAAGTAATTACGGCGTCAAATGATAAGAAAATAACAATTGAGGAAGTAGAAAAAATAACTGGGGCGCCGAGGGGTAAATTGATTGAAGAAATAATTTCCGGAATTGAAGAAAAAGATGTGCCAAAGTCCCTTCTGGCAATTGAAAAAGCCAAAGAACAAAATATTGATATGAAATTGCTTCTGCGACTTATCTTAGAGAGAGTGCGGGCGATTTTGCTTTTGCGTTTTGCCAAAGAAATGGAGAGCAAAATCGCCGACTCTTACACTGATAGCGATTTCGTCTTTTTGAAAGAATTGGCGCATAAAAAAGGGGGAGTCATAAATTCCAAAGCTCTAGATGAACTACTTCGCGCTTACGAAGAAATAAACTTTGCCGCCATCAAAGAGCTTCCTTTACAGCTAGCTCTAATACGCATCTTATCCCCAAAAGAATAACATTCTGCAGAATGTTAGAATGTCCGTAAGTAATGGTAACGAGGGGAGGGTCGGAGATGGAATAATATGGGGGATAAGGCGGTTGAATTAATTGAAGAAAGTTGTCTTTTGTTGTAGATTAATTGAGTTTCGTAAAGTTAAGAAAATACATTGGGGGCTCGTCTAATGGTAGGACACATCCCTTTGAAGGATGGTATTGGGGTTCGA
>CAYHJR010000077.1:0-164 GCA_964357075.1 uncultured Candidatus Saccharibacteria bacterium | reverse complement strand
TTTTTTTTGACCCCACACCTTTTTTTTTTTTTTTTTGGGGTGGCCGCCCCCGCGCCCAAAAAAAAAAAATACTTATGCCCTTGCCCCCCGCCCTCGCGCCGCCCCCCCCCCCCCCGCGACGGGGGTTTCCGCCAGAATTCGCCAAGGGTTTTTGAAATCCAAAA
>CAYHJR010000076.1:0-3537 GCA_964357075.1 uncultured Candidatus Saccharibacteria bacterium | reverse complement strand
CTATGATGAGGGAATTAGAAGCCGAGAAGTGCCAAATGTGGTGGACGCATACAGACGCTTGACGGGGGGAAAATTAATTGTATAGTGATTTTGGAGCCCAATTTGGGCAAAATATTGAAGGGCAAATCAACAAGGGGGGGTATCATGTCCAGGTTCAAGGAAGCACAGAGTGTGATTCGGGACATGAAGTTCATTGTCCTGTGTCTGTCAGAAAATCCCGACCCCGAGATAGTCGTGGAAGTGCAAAGAATTATCGGTAACTTTGGCCGGCGGAGGAAACCCCTCATGTTCCTCACAGGAAGCAGGTTCGGCGAGATGGCCCGCAAAAACCGAATTGCCATGAACAACGAGCACGTGTGCTCGTTGAAACTTCTCGACTTTGAGGGCGGGCTCGATTTCGCCCTTGTTCACAAGATTAAGGCTCTGGCAACCAAAGCAGGTGGGGTTGTCTTCCTTGTGGACAATGTCGTCGCTGAAGCAATCTTCAGAAAGGTCGCCGATTCGGTGGATAGTGAGGTAAACATCCACCAACGGACAGCCGACGGCATTACTGAAATGTCTCCTGTTTGGGTCTAATAAACCCGCAGAAAAACATCCTCGTAGACGGCGCTCCCGAGCGCCGTTTTTTTATTCACCCGCCAAAAGTCCCCAAGGTTAAACCTCGGGGGTGGCCCCCGAGGGGGTGGCCCCCGAGGTTTAACCTTGGGGAAGCAAGCTGACGAGGAAAGGAAAAATTTTATATCATTTTTCATAACTCATAACTCTTATCTCATAACTCGCCACACCCTCGCCGCACCAGAATTTGAAAAACGCGTTTCTTTTTCGCCCTATTGCACTGTTTTTTAACCCGTGTTAGTATCTTTCTCAATGCAGCTTCTAGTTTCGATTTTGCCTTATGTGCAAATTGTTTTGGCGGTATTAATGACGGCCGGCGTTTTACTGCAACAGCGCGGAGCCGGCCTGGGCGGCGCTTTTGGAGCGGATTCCGGCGCGGGCTATAACACTCGCCGCGGCGCCGAAAAAATACTTTTTAACGCAACAATTGTCTTTTCGGTACTTTTTGTCACTACTTCAATAATCACACTCATTATAAAATAACCAGCGATACTTTTCCCAAGAAATTAAAAAACGAATCTTCTTTGTGGGGGCGTTCTTTGTTTTCAAAAAAAGTGTCCAAATTTATCTGTGAACGAAACCGTTAACAATATACAATCCTCTTTCGAACGAAGACGGGCCCAAATAACGAAGTGGCTCGATCGTATTCGCCGCACCATTAATCAATTTTCTATTTTTGAAAAAGCGATTTTTTACATACTTTCCATCACAATGATTATTTCTTCCGGCGCCCTACTGCTACGATTAAACAATGTCTTTGTGGACGAAGTGCCCCTTTCGGGCGGGTCTTTTCATGACGGCATTATCGGCTCCGCCAGATTCATTAATCCGGTTTTAGCCAACTCCGATTCCGACCGCGATTTGACAGCTCTCGTCTATTCGGGACTGACCAGAGCTCTACCGGATGGGTCAATTGTGCCTGATTTGGCGGAAAGTTTTTCAATTGACGAGAGCGGCAAAACATATAGTTTCACTTTGCGGGAAGATGCCGCTTTTCATGACGGGACACCCATAACAACGGACGACATTGAGTTTACCGTTCAAAGAATACAGGACCCGCTTATAAAAAGTCCCAAGCGCGCCAACTGGGACGGTGTTGTGATTGAAAAAATAAATTCGCGCGAAATAAAATTCCATTTAAGTGTGGCCTACACGCCTTTTCTTGAAAATACCACCATAGGCATTTTGCCGAAATATATGTGGAAAGATTTGACACCCGAACAATTCCCTTTCTCCCTTTTCAACGCAAGTCCTGTGGGAAGCGGGCCTTACAAGTTTGAAAGCGTGGAAAATGACGCTTCCGGACTGCCGAAAACTTACATTCTTTCCTCTTTCAAAGATTTCGCTTTGGGACGTCCATTCGTTGATAATATTTCTGTCTCTTTTTATCCGAATGAGGACGAGTTGATTTCGGCTTTTGAGGGAGGACAAATCGACAATGTCCACAGTATCACACCGGAAAAACTTTCCTTGATAAAGCGCGCCGACAAGAGCGTCAAGACCTCTCCCCTGCCAAGAATTTTTGGCGTCTTTTTCAATCAAAATCAAGCCACTATTTTTATTGAACAAAAAGTGCGCGAAGCGCTTAATGCGGCCATCGATAAAGAAAAACTGGTTGAAGAGACCTTGGGCGGTTTTGGCGTTGTGATAAATAATCCTCTGCTCCCGGAAATGTCCGCCAAAGAAAATACTCCCGTAATCGGAGAGGAAGAGCGCATTGCCAAGGCCAGAAATATTTTGACAAGCGGCGGCTGGGTCTATAATGAAACCAATAAAGTTTTTGAAAAATCGGTCAAAAAAAGTGCCAAAGTGACGGAAACGCATTCTCTTTCTTTTTCGCTTTCAACCGGCAATATTCCCGAGCTTAAGAAAACGGCCAATCTTCTGAAAGAGGCGTGGGAAAAAATGGGAGCCAAAGTCGATGTAAATATATTTGAATCGGGTGATTTAAATCAAAGCGTCATTCGTCCAAGAAAATACGACACCCTTCTTTTCGGTGAAATTATCGGGCGTGACTTGGATTATTTCGCTTTTTGGCATTCATCGCAGAGAAATGACCCCGGACTAAATATAGCCAATTACACAAATATAAAAATAGACAAAATACTGGAAGAGGCGCGGCTCATAGTCCCGCGTCAGGAACGCATTGCCCGTTATCAGGCCTTTTCGGCGGAACTTATGAAAGAAACCCCGGCCGTTTTCCTTTATTCGCCGGAATTCATTTATCTCACCAAGCCGAGTATTAAAGGCGTGGAGTTGAAAAATATCACCATTCCTTCCGACCGCTTTGCCAACGTCCATAAATGGTATGTGGAAACGGAAAAAGTCTGGAAATTTTTAGTTAAAAATTAAAATTTATAAAAAATTAATAATCCGTAATACAGAAAAAACATGATGGACCAAGGAAAACACAGTCGTGGAAGTAACAATAATCGCCGTCGCCGCGTCCAAACACGCGTCTTTACGGCGAATACCGCGCCCACCCCCCACGGCGCCCCCGCACCACAGAGACCGGGCCGCTCGCGCCCAATCAGCCCCTTTTCGGCCCAACCGCACCATAGACAAGAAAGATCTCACTCGCCTCACTCCGCACATTCACCGCATAGTGGACAGAGAACTCATCAGGGTTCTTTCAAAAAACATCATCGCCTGAATCAGAACCGCCGAGGGCCGAACCCGCAGGACGGTTTTCGTTTAGTTGGCAATTTGAAAAGCAAAGAATCTTTAGAAAACGGCGAAACGAGAGTGATTTTGCCTCCGCCTGACACTGACACTTTCCGCATTATACCTTTGGGCGGAGTTGAAGAAGTGGGGCGCAATATGTGCGTGGTTGAACTTCATAATGATATTTTCGTGCTTGACTGCGGTTTCCAATTTGTAACAGAAACCGACGCACCCGGAATTGATTATGTTTTACCAAAT
>CAYHJR010000075.1:0-3561 GCA_964357075.1 uncultured Candidatus Saccharibacteria bacterium | reverse complement strand
AAAATTGTAACGGAGATTTTGAGGAAGACAGACTGCTGAAAAAGGCATTAGACCTGATTGTCTCAAAATAGAAGCAAATGTCCCAAAAGGAATCTCCTTTTTGCCACCCGGAATAATGACTGTTAAAACTTTTCCTCTTGAGGTTTTACGCAATTTCAGATGGCTACCTTTTTGCGAGACAAACGAAAATCCATTTCTATACAAAACAGAAAGAATTGTGTTGGAAGAAAAAAGCTTAGGCATAGGTAACTGCCGTAGTCACCAATTCTGGATTTATTACTTCTCTGATATCCCCGCTTTTAGCATCTTCAAGATAAAGTGAAACTGCTTCTTTTAAGTTTGCTAGAGCTTCTTTTTTTGTTTTACCAAAACTTGAAACATCAACATTTAAAGACTGGGCAACACAGTATTTGCCCTCCTTCCAAACTAAATTTTTAAACCATAATTTCTTCATTTTTTAATTGTATACTTTTTAGATATTTTTTCAATGAAGACCTCTTAAGGTACGCTGAGCGCAGAATTTCTATTTTTTCTTAAACGGAATTCCTATGTGTTCAAAAAATGCCTCGCCTTCTTCTTTGCTTTTTGCAGTTGAAACAATAGTCAGGGCAAAACTAAAAACATCTTTAAGCTCTTCGTCGGTCGCTTCAGGAAATATTGAGTGTTCTTTAATGCCGATAGTAATGTTCCCAATGTCATCAACTGATTTTCTCTCAATACCGCGGAAGTCCTTGGTACGAGGAAGCGCTACATTTATTAGCTTGTCTAGAAAACCATACATACGAGCTCCGCGAAGCGTTACTTGATATCCTATGGTGTCTCCAAGGCGAGTTTTGAAGTTGGCAATAGCTTTTTTAGCGCCACGCTTCACTATTTTCTGCCCGGTAATTTTCATCAATCTGTCTTCCACCACTTCAAATTTTTTCTTGTCTTTAAATGAGCCAACACCAGTAGAAATAACCACCTTCACCAAGCGCGGGGATTGCATTACGTTCTTATAATGAAAAATACCTTTTAGTTTTTCAAAAGATTCTTTCTGCAATTCTTTGACGGATTTCGTTTTCATACGCTAAAAATTAACTCTTTTTCTCTTTGGCATTAACTAAAGCCACATTGGAAATGTGTACAGGCATAGCTTTTTCTATTATTTGCCCTTTTTGGCCTCCTTTTCTGGCTTTCTGATGGCGCTTTTTAACATTCACTCCTTCAATCAAAATCAAGTTCTCTTTCGGATAGGCACGAGCAATAACTCCGGTTTTACCCTTGTCCTTTCCCGTTATTATTAGCACGTTATCACCCTTTTTAATCTTCATAAATTTTTATTTATTGTTTTTCATTGCTTGCCCCGTAGCGAGCTTTGCTCTGCTACTGGGGTCTCCTTTTTTAATTTTCATATGGTTGATTTTTAATGAGCGAAGCGATTATAAAAATCACCACCCCTCACTTGCCAAAATTCTATATTTTAATTTAATCCTTTATATAAACAACTCAATTTTGTTACCTTACCAACTTTGTTTACTTTAGCAAGTGAGGGGTGAATAAATTATAGTCACTAAAGTTCCTTAATTTACACCACTTCCGGCGCTTGAGAAATAATATCTTTAAAGCCCATCTCACCGATTTCTCTTGGAATCGGCCCGAAAACGCGGCCACCGCGGGGCTTTTCTTTATTGGCGTCCAGTATGACAACTGCGTTTTCGTCAAAACGAATGTAGGAACCATCTTTGCGACGAAAAGCATTCTTGGTGCGAACTACAATTGCCGGCAATACTTCTTTTTTCTTGACCTGTTTGCGCGGTTCCGCTATTTGGACAGATAGAACCACCAAATCTCCAATTCCGGCGTAGCGCTTTTTACTGCCACCCAACACTTTGAAAATGCGTCCTATCTTGGCGCCAGAGTTGTCGGCAATATTTACAATGGAGCGTGATTGAATCATATGGTTTATGCGGAAAGGACGCGGAAATGTTTATCTTTTGATATTGGTCGGCACTCTTCAATGGTTACTTTCTCTCCCACCGCTTTGGTATTACCCTTATCGTGAACTTTGAGACGCTTGGTCTTGGTGACATATTTTTCGTACTTCGGATGCTTCACATAGCGGTCAATACGAACAACGATAGTGTCTTTCATTTTATTTGACACCACCACTCCTTCAAATTGGCGCGGATTGTTTTCTTTTTTTTCTGTTTTGACTTGTTTCTGCATACTTTATTTTTTGTTCATCTTAGTTAGAAGACGGGCGATTTCACGACGAAGGCCGCGACCTTCCTTAACATTTCTGACTTTACTGCCGGAAATTCCAAATCTGAAAGTGCGCAAATTCTCGCTCTTTTCCGCGAGCATTTTTCTCAAATCCTCCAGGGATTTTTCGTTTATTTCTTTCATTTTTAAGCGTGCCATACGAATTTTCTATATTACTAAAATCCATCCAAATTACTAGGCCAAATAACGGCTTACCACTTTTGTCTTTACGGGGAGCTTCGCTCCCGCCTTCCTTAAACCTGTCCTGGCATCTTTTTCCGGAATTCCGTCAACTTCAAAAAGGATTCGGCCCGGCCTTATCTGCATCTGATATCCTTGCAAATCTCCTTTGCCTTTTCCCATGCCGACTTCGGCCGGCTTACTGGTATATGGAAAATCCGGGAAAATGCGCACCCACATTTTGCCGGTTTTGCCGATTGCGCGCGAAACAACTTTGCGCGCCGCTTCAATCTGATTGGAACGAACACGGGCAGTACCCACGGCGCGAAGCCCAAACGAACCGAAAGAAAGTTTGATTCCGCGCGTCTCCGGCTTCACCTTTTTGCTGTTTTCGCGCATAGTGTGCCATTTTCGGTATTTAACTTTTTTAGGAAATAACATATTTTTAGTTGTTGGCTGTCAGATTTTGACTTCTGGTTTTCTTAGCGTCTTTCTCAAAAACTTCGCCTTTATAAATCCAAACCTTAACGCCCAAATCGCCATATGGAAGGTGGGCACGCTCGCGGGCAAAATCAATGTCGGCTCTGAACGTCTGAAGCGGGATACGGCCTCTTTTCAATTCTTCGCTTCTGGCAATATCGGTCCCGCCAAGGCGTCCTCCCACCACCACCCGTATTCCTTTGACGTCGCGATTTGCCGCCACTTTATCAATCACTTGCTTCATCACCCGGCGAAAAGGAAGACGCTTTTCAAGGCCCTCAACAATCATAAAGGAAACTATTTTGGCATCGGATTCCGGACTGCGAATTTCTTCAATATCCATTTTGAAATTCTTGGCCTTCTCCAGCTTCTTTTTCTCAATAAAGGCGAGAACTTTCTTGCGCAACTTTTCCGACCCTTCCCCGCTTCGGCCGATTATCATACCCGGGCGAGAGGTGCGTATGATTAAGCGCATCATGTCGCGTCCGCGCTCTATATCAATTGAGCTGACGTAGAAACCGCGCAATTCTTTTTCCAAATATTCGCGAAGCAAAGTATCGCTTTTCAATAATTGCTTATATTTATTCCCTACGCCAAACCAGCGCGACTTCCAGTCCCGAATAATTCCCAATCTATGCGCGTATGGATGAACGGTGT
>CAYHJR010000074.1:0-3647 GCA_964357075.1 uncultured Candidatus Saccharibacteria bacterium | reverse complement strand
GTATTTTGGTCAAAAATCTCTTCTTTTATCAATTTCCACTCTTTGTTTCTGATTGATTCAATCTTTGATGTTCCTTTGAAAAACGGGTTGTCTTTTTGCTGGGTGTACTTTGAACCCGCGTAGACATGTTTATTAACTTCCACCCCATCAATAATTGCAGGCAGTATGCTTTTCCCTTGTCTTATGTTCCCTTGTATATCTTCTAATCCAAAAATGTCGAGTATCGTCGGCATCATATCCACTGTTTGAACCAAGCTGTCTATTTTAATTGGATATTTGATTTTTGGATGCTTAATTAAAAGTGGGAAGTTAAGCACGGGGTCATAAAAAGTTCCCCTTAGTGGTCCACCGCGCATAAACCGACCATGCTCACCAAAAAGATCACCATGCTCAGACATAAATATAAAAATAGTATTTTTCTCAATGTCCAAATCTTTCACCGTTTGAAAAAACTCTTTCAAAAAATTATCAGCTTGGGCGATTTCTCCGTCATAAAGCGCTATCATGTGTTTGACGTCGACGTCGGTAAGTTTTACATCTTTTATTCCTTCTTTCGTGAAGGCGGTTTTTACCATCCAGTACCTCACGCCGTCTTCATAAATAGGTTTTGTTTGCTCAAATGTCCAAAGGCAAGTTGAATAATCTATGTTGCTTTTATTTTTTCCCGTAAACTTTTCATCAAAAGGTTCTTTTGGAGTAAATGGACAATGAGTGTCAAATCCTTGCAGTAAAAGAAATTTTTTGTTCTCTTTGTTTTCTTTAAGCCAGCCTGACGCAAGCGGAACCAATTGCTCAATACCCAAATAGGCGGCGCCAAACTGTCCTTGAGATCCGCCGGCATAATCAACACCAAAATCGGAATAATTTTGCTCGTCTACATAGATGTCAAATCCGCGGTTAAAATTAAACTTTCTATTGTAATCCCCGCCACCAGTAAAACCCGCAGTTTTATATCCATTTTCCTTTAATATTTCCGTAAGAGTCAGCGGTGATTCATCTGACAGCTTACTGCCGTCGTACCTGTCCATTACTCCGTGCGTATAAGGAAAAAGGGATGTATAAAATGAGACAGCCACTGGTAGTGTCCACGAAGCTGGAGCAAATGCATTCTTAAAAATCAAAGAATTTTGGAAAAAATTATCTATGTTTGGGGTCGTGTCTCGCTCGTACCCATAAATACCAACATTGTCTTTTCTTGTATTTGTAAGAGAAACTATTACTAGATTACAATCTGGACACTTTAATTCTTCTTTAGTTAATATGTTTTCATTACCAGAATTGTTGTCAGATTTAGCATATCCAAAGTACCCGCCGACGCCGACAACCAACAATCCGATAATTATTAAGATAATTTTTTTCATACCAAAAAATAAACTCGCGGTGGAAGTTCTATTGCGAGTTTATTTTAACATTAATCCGCCCTACTTTAAAATTTCCTCCAGAACCCTACCTTGAACATAGCTAGGAATTTTCACGCCGAGCAAATTGAGAATTGTCGGCATTTGGTCTACGTGAGAAATCGGCTCTTTTAATTCATACCCTTTTTTAACACCGGGACCCATCATAACAAACGGGGTCCACATTCCTTTATTTACTTTCGGATCTATTCCTTGTTTGTATCCGGATGGCAAAACTTTTACAAACATTTCTTTATCGCGGGTCACTTCTTCCTGCATCTGGTATCCGGGTGTTACTTCTACCACAATATCACCGACTCTGTCCGTAGGAAGCTCGAAATATTTCGGCGCGTCTTCCCATTTTACAGTTTGGACCGTAGCGTTTGTTCCATCTTCATCTTTCAATTCCGAAACTGCTTTCATAACTTCTCTTCGCAATTTTTCATATTCCGGACCAGAACCACGCTTCCAATTTCCACCAAGACCGTCAGGATTTACATAAATGTGCGCCATCTTCATGTAAATAACTTTTGTGTTTTTCCAATCAATAGTCGGTTCGCCTGTTTTCTCATCAATACTAAACTTGAGCCATCCTTTTTGGGCAAACAAATTGTTAATACGGACTTGTTTGTAAAGCGGTATCACGCCGTGATCAGATGAAAGAACAATCAGCGTTTTTTCATCAGCGTTTTTCATCGCCTCTCCAAGTATCGCGTCAATTCCCTGATACATTTTCAAAATCTCATCCCATGACTGTTTTTCTTTTTCTTCTCCGGCATAATCAGGATGATTTTTATCTATATAGCGCATCCACCAACGAGATTCAAGCATTTGATTTGGAGTATAAGTATCTTGAATAAAAGCATCCGGATTGTATTGTTTGATTATAAAACCAGCAGCTTTTCTGTGCCATTCCAAGCTTTCCGTTACTTCCTCAAAAAACGTGTCTTTGTCTTCATCTTCATAGATCAACTGCGCCGGCCAATTGTCCGCAAAGTCAACCATGGGACCAATTTTTTCGGTCATTTCCATGGCAACTTCAGCGGGTTTTACTATCAAACTGTTAGCATTATTAAAGAAGAGGCGTATTCTAAAATTAGCGCTTTCCGGCCAAAGTTTTATAATTTTTATCCTTACTTGCGAATCAAATGATTGCTCCTTCCATTTTAGGGAAACATTTTTCCACTCGCTTCTTTCACCCTGTTTCAATGTCGCTAGTTCAGTTTTTTTGTCCAAAGAAATTCTAACGGTGTCATAATTTTTAGATTGATCATCAGTAGAATCATAAATGTAGGCATAAATTGGCAATCCATAACTTTCAAGTTTTGCTTCTTTGGCTTGGCTGAATGATAGTGGCGCGTTCTCCCAACCATTGGCGTTATTTTTATCAACAAATTCCGTCAATTTTTGTCCGAGATAAAAAAGCTTAAACGCTTTACCTGCTTCTTTTCTTTCTGGTAATTTTTCCATTGGTTCAAAATTGATAGCCGGAGTATCAGCACCCCAACCTCCCCATCGGCCGCGAATGGTTATTCCATTTTCAAGCTCTGGCGGGGTAGAGCCTGGGATTGAGAGCAAGACGACTTTTTTGCCAGCCTCTTCCAAAACTTTCCAAATCGGAGCGACTTTTTTGCTTCCTGAAGAAAATCCAGCAGCAGACGGCTTTTCCAACGGAAATCCTTCAACGTGCATTGGACCGTCCGCAACACCATGCACAGTAGGATGCGCTCCTGTAAGCAACGAAGCAAAATTTACGGGAGTATGACCGGGAAAATCGGGAATTGAATATCCGTAACTGCCTTTTTCCATCATTTTTTTGAGGTTTGGTAATTTACCATCCTCCGCCCACTTAAAAATTGTAAATATGTCGGGCTCCGCTCTGAGTCCGTCAGGAATAAACCAATATATTTTTTCCGGCTTTGCTGGTTCTGAAGTTGCCTGCGTATAGTAAACCACTAATCCCGTAGCTACCAAAAGAGTGACTAGCGTAAAAATATTCTTTTTGATCATGTTGATGATTATACTTTAATTCTATCTGCAAGCAAATGAATTATTAAAATTAATTATCTTGTTAAAATCTTCATTAGGGTCAAAAAAATATTCTACCTTGAACAATGTGTTTTTAGTAGGACAATAAAAATAACCAACACTCGCCTTGTATTTTATCAAATCATCAACACATACTCCATACCCCAAACGACCGCTGGCGTATAAGGTAAAGTACTTTCCATGTTGCGACTCTTTTTCCTT
>CAYHJR010000073.1:0-3794 GCA_964357075.1 uncultured Candidatus Saccharibacteria bacterium | reverse complement strand
GCAGCGATACTTCTTTCCTTTGTACTTCAACAATCACCGGTTCGATTAAATACGTTCCAGGTAACCCAGGGGATCTAAAATACTGTAAACAAACCGGGGCAAGTACTTATGCTTGGACATCGACTGATACGGCAGCACCACCTCCTTGTACACCACCGGCTTCGCCATTAACTTTCAATAGCACTCAAAACAACTGGACTGTTCCTAGCTGCGTGACCAGTATTTCAGTCCAGGCGTGGGGAGGTGGGGGAAATGGTGGCACTGGTGCCATGTATAATTTTGGTAGTGGCGGAGGAGGTGGCGGCGGGGGTGGCGGCGCTGGGGGCTACAGCAATACGGTCAATATCAGCGTTACTCCTGGCGATTTTTATAATGTTATTGTGGGAGGAAACGGTGGCACCACGCAGTTGGTTAAGGCGAGTAGTGGCGTTGCGGTGGCTTCGGCTTCTGGTGGCGGTAATGGCGGTAATGCTGGTTTCTGTGACGGATGTCCTCCGGGAGCAGGAGGAAGTGGTGGTAGTCCGGGTGGTGCCAGTGGAGCTGCTGGTAATCCCTATCATTCATCGAATGGGTATGGTGGCGGCGGAGGATCTTCTAGTCTTGGGTCTGGCGGGTCTGGTGGTCAAAGTTCTAACGGCGGTAATCTTAATGTTCCATGTACTGATGGCGCTGGCGGCGGTCTTGCTTCGGGCGGCGGCGGCGGCGGAAGTTTTGGTGTCTATGATGTCAATGGAGGAGCGGGCTGTGCCGGCGGTATTGGTGGAATGGGTAAAATGATCATAAGTTGGTGATGGGTTAGTTTTTTGGAGACGGTGATAAAAAGTTTTGACAGCCGTAGCAATACAAAAATTCACGATGTATGTTCTATTGTTCTCAAGAACAATAGAACATATGGTAAAGGACTTCCATTAGGCAATCTCACTTCTCAACCTCTGGTCAATATCTATATGAATGAGTTTGACCAATTTGTGAAGCACAAGTTAAAGATTAAACACTATACTCGCTACGTGGACGATTTTGTGTTTTTCTCACAAAATAGAAAATAACTCTCAGAAAGTATACGATGCATCGTATACTTTTTACGAGAAAGAATCTTCCTAACATTGCATCCCGACAAAGTATTTATCAAAACCCTGTCATCGGGCGTTGATTTTCTGGGTTGGGTGCATTTTGGAAAATATCGTGTACTGCGCGCTACAACCAAGAGAAGAATGCTGAAAAAATTAGTCAATAACCCAAAACCGGAAGCTAGGCAATCCTACTTAGGGTTATTGAAGCATGGGAATGCTACAAAGTTGGAAAGGGGAATTTTACTTGCAATTAAAGACAGTCGGTATGAAAATGAAGGGGAATGAATCCCGATAGTGACCAAGGTCGCTTTAGGGGTTACAGTAAAAAAATTGGAATTGGTGGGTTACGTTACAGTTAAAAGAATAAATTACCGCAGGTAGCGAACGCGACCTGCCACTATCGGGATGAAAAGGGTCCTTTTTGGAAAACTTTTGTTGAAGGGTGAATTGCCGCTTTGGCTTGACGTTATTTTTATTTCTTTGACGACGGCTTTGCTTATCGTTCGTTACGGTAATTTTTTTGAGGTAGAGACCGTTAATCCGTATCTCATTGTTGTTTCTATAATCGCCAATATTCCGGTTCTGATTGCGACCATTCGTTCCCTCTATGAAAAACGCATTTCAGCCGACCTTTTGGCCACCATTGCTCTTCTCTTTTCATTTTTAGCCCGCGAATGGGCTTCCGCCGCCTTCATTACTTTAATGCTGGCTTTCGCGCGCCTGCTGCACACTTGGAGCGACGCTAAGGCAAGACGCGCGCTCGACCATTTGGCGAAACTTCGTCCGGAATTCGCGCGGGTTAAGCACGGCGAAAGCATTTCCAAGATTCCGATAAATAAAGTAAAGCCGGGAGACACGGTAGTAGTTTTGCTTGGCGAAGCCATTCCGGTTGACGGGAAAGTTATCAAGGGGGATTCTTTGGTTGACCAGTCCTCAATCACGGGGGAATCCGTCCCGGTTTATAAAAGGGCGGGAGATAAAATCATAAGCGGTTCTATTTTAATACAAGGGTCGCTTGAAATCTTGGCCCAAAAAATCGGCCGGCATTCCACTGTGGAAAAAATCATTCGTTTGGTGGAAGAATCGGGTAACAAAAAAACGCACATTGTCGGTATTGCCGACAAATTGGCCGGTTATTATATTGCCGGGGCGTTTTTTCTTTCAATCGTGGTTTATTCTTTGACTGGTGATTTGAAATTGGTGCTTAGTATTTTACTGGTTGTTTGCGCCGATGAAATCGCCGTTGCCATACCGCTTACTTTTTTGATAGCGGTGGCCGTTTCCGCCAAACGAGGAGTCATTATAAAAGGCGTCAATTTTTTGGAAGGATTTTCTCGTCTTAAAACGTTAATCGTGGATAAAACCGGCACGCTGACAAAAGGGCGCCTTTCCGTTGCCGGTTGTTTTATTGATAAGGGGGTGTCCCCCAAGACATTTTTTGAAGCGGCCGCCGCGACCGCCAATATTTCAACGCACCCCTCCGCCCGCGCCATAGAAGTTTATGTTTCGCCAAGAGCCAAACCGAAAACATTCGCGTTTTTTCAGGAAAAAATGGGTAAGGGCGTCATAGGCAAAATGCACGGCGATACGTACGTTCTTGGCCGCAAGAGTTTTCTGGAAGAGATGAAAGTGAATATATCAAGCGATCTCCGCTTGCGTATGAATGAAGCCGAAATGCTCGGCTACAACATCACTTATATTTCCAAAAATAAAGAGGCCCTCGGTTTTTTTATCGTGGCGGATGAGTTAAAAAATAATATTAAAAAGAACATTGAAGACCTTCAGTCCTTAGGCGTCAGGGATGTGGTAATGCTGACGGGAGATAATACTATGGTTGCGCACAGAATTGCTCTCGAGGCCGGAGTGACGGAGGTGAGAGCCAATTTGTTGCCGGAAGAAAAAGTGAAGGAGGTTGAAAGGATTTTGCGAAAATATCCGCAAGATATTGTGGGGGTGGTGGGAGATGGGGTCAACGACGCCGCCTCCTTAAAGCGCGCGCCGATTGGAATTGTAATGGGCGGCATCGGCTCCGATGTTTCAATTGAAGCGGCGGATGTTGTTTTGATGCACGATGATTTTTCCAAGATTCCCGAAACTATGCGTCTCTCCAGTTTTGTCATGAATATCGCCAAGCAGAATTTTATATGGTGGATTGTCATAAACAGTGTCGGGCTATATTTAGTTTTTACCCACGTTTTGGAGCCGACCGGAGCTGCCGCTTTCAATTTTCTGACTGATTTCATTCCACTCTCAAACGCTTTGCGGGTTCTAAGATTCAACGGAGTGTCTGCGCATCATTCTTGAGGGATTAGTCAAGAGTGTAAATTGCTTATTTGTTTTGTATAATGGCGGGATGAACAAAGGATTTTATTGGATAGTTGCCGTTGTCGTTATTTTTATCGCTTTTCTTTCGGCGGCCGCATTTTACAAAAATAGAAATATAACCGGTCTCCCTATTCCCGGGCCCGAAATTGTTTCAACCGATTGGACGGTTGGCACCAGCACCGAGGTTATTTTGATGGAATATAGCGATTTCCAATGTCCGGCTTGTCGAGCATATTTCCCAATTGTTGAACAGTTGATAGCGGAATATGGTGGCCACTTCACTTTTGTCTACAGACATTTTCCTTTGGCACAACACGGGAACGCGGGCCCGGACCCCCCCCGCCCACCAACCCCCCGCCGCCCCGGGAAAAATTTTTTAATTTTTTTAATAAATTTAAA
>CAYHJR010000072.1:0-3856 GCA_964357075.1 uncultured Candidatus Saccharibacteria bacterium | reverse complement strand
GTTCGAACCTGTCATTTTAATTGAAATTTGATTACAGGTTCTCCGTAAGAAATCTATGGCTTTTACCCAGCACCTTTCAATGCCCTGCGCGCTTCCCGCAGGGTGAATTGGGATTTCTTCAACCCACGGGGTTTAGTGCCCCGCGGTGTCGAAAGGTTGCTGGGTTTACTCAAAGATTCTTATAAGCCAGCCGAAGATGCCGGATTTGCTTTGATTTTCGCCGATTATGGTCTGCACTCTCTCTTTTTCTTTAGCAAGCGCTTCTATTTCTTCATTTAGGTCATTCTGCACTTCACCGGTTGTCAATGATTTTATTTGATTCAATTTATCAATGTGATTTTGCATCATTGTTTCCGAATCCTGCAATTCCTTAATTCTGTCCCTATTTGCGCCGATTAAAAATTTCATAAAAGCGCTACGAGATTCCATCATTTTGAGTGTCTCGGCTGTTTTGTCCTTTGAATCATTTTGTTCTTTAGCAACTTCGCGGACATGTTCTCCAATCCCGCCTTCCGTGGAACTGGCGATTTTATGCAACTTCCTCACAAATTCAGCTACGGCGCTTCGGTGATGATCTCCTTCGTCGCCATCATCGCCGTCATCATCTTCATCCTCTTCGATTCCGTCTTCGTCTCCGTCGTCATCAGAACTTGTAGCGTGTCTTTGTTCTTTTTGCAGCTCCATTTCTTTCTTTTCCGCTTCGCGGACTTGTTCGCTCACCTTTTTCTGCGCTTCGTAAACATTTTCTGCATTCTGCTTTTGAGTTTCTCTCATTTGTTCACTGGCTTTTTTCTGCATTTCATACGTTTGCTCGTTCTGCTTTTTCATCATCTCATTCTCTTCCTCGGCCGATACGCTTGATAGACCAAAAACAAAACCACCCAAAGCAAGAGTGATAATACCCACAACCGCAAGATATCTCTTTATTTTAATCATACATTTAGTTATTTATTAACTTAATTCTGCAATTATATCACATCTAGCTCCAGACGAGTTTTGGGTCGCGTGGACTTAAACAATCTGGGCAAAACAAAATGATCTAGGCCAATGTAACCCGCCACTCTCCAGGCGAGAATAAGCCCAATGCTTAACATAAGAAGAATTGGATTAATGCTCACAGTTCCCGCCAAAAGAAAGTTCAAATTCATGAACGCCCCAAAGAAAGCGGTAATGCCGACAATAGTTCCCGTGATTAATCCAAGCCCGACCAAAAGCTCTCCGTAAGCAATTAAAGCAGACCAAGAAACAGCCTGCGGCAAAACTGCATTACTTAAAAAACCGGCGTACCAACCTTGCACATCAGGATGCGCTCCGGCAGTTTTGGTAAGCGCGCCGTTTATAAAACCGACAATCGCTTTTCCCGCATCGCTTCCCACCCAAGCCGGATTTTGTATTTTTTCCCACCCGGCTATTAGCCATTCATAACCAACATATAACCTCACAAACAGCCACAAAACCGAACTCTTCTTACTCAAGAAGAAAAGATTATAAAAGGCCGAAACCTCAACAATGTGTTGTTTCATAAATTAATATTACTTAATAAAATTTATAAACACCCCCGAGAAACCAATCCCCCACAATGCCTCCGTATCCATATTCCATAATATCTTATTGTAAAACTTAACGAAAATTCCACCCGCCGACTTCCCCGGTCCCGGATAATTCTCTATTGGGCCCAACAAAGGTTCAATTCACAAATAATTTATTATTTCACACCCAATGCGTCATTCACTTGCTTGACGACATTATCCAGATTTAACTGGCTTTTTACGAAATATAGAAAACTCTTTTTTTCCATAGCCTCCGCAACGTGACCAACGTCTTCAAGTGATGTCAGCATTATCACTTTAGCATCCCCTCCCCAAACATCTTTTCTAAGTTTACCAAGCATCTCGAGCCCTCCCATTTTAGGCATCATAACGTCAAGTAAAATCATATCTGGATGCAGACTAAGCACTTTAGCCAACCCCTCCTCTCCGTCCACGGCACCAACAACCTCAAATCCGGCAATGGAAAATTTATCCGTCAGAACCATTCTCAAATTTTCATCGTCATCAACGATTAGTATAACTCTTTTTTTACTGTCTGCATTTACCATAATTTTTTTAAAAACTTATAATTTAGACACTAAGTGTGATTGTAAAAACACTGCCTTTATTTTCTTCCGATACGAAGCTGATGCTTCCTCCCAATGCTTCCATTATTGATTTTACCAGATATAAGCCCAAACCGGTACCCTGACTGGCAGAGAGCTTCCGAGCGTTATCAGCCCGAAACAGCTTGGTAAATATCAGTCCTTGATCCGATTTTGGAATACCAAAACCCGTATCGGAAACGACTACCTCCCTTTTGCTCCCGGACTCCACAAATGACAAGGTCACAACTCCCCCTTCCGGAGTATATTTGACAGCATTAGAAACCAGATTTTGCATCACGATGCGCAAAAGTTTTGGGTCGGCGTTGATGTTTTGCAAAAAGCCATTATATTGTTTTTCAATACGAATCTTTTTCATGGAAATTTGCGCCGAAAGCTCCGTCAGAATGCTCTCCGCCAGTGTTTCTACGTTTGTCGGGCTTTTATCAATAGGAAGAGACCCTATTTCAATTCTGGAAACATTAAGAAGAGTGTCGACAAGGCTTATCATTTCCAAATTTACTCCGTACAATCTTTTTATATAATCTTTTTGTTTGGCGGGAAGTTCCCCAATATCACCCGAAGCCAATATATCCATGAACCACTGCATGGTGGCAAGAGGTGTGCGCAGCTGATGTGAAGCAAGTGACACAAATTCGGTCTTAGCTTCCGCAAGTTTTTTTTGTTCGGTTATATCCAAAATTGAGGCGAGTCCCGTACGCCCTCCACTAACCGAGTTTTTCATATCAAAAATAGAGAGTGCTACCCATCTTAATTTGTTACCATTTGTAACCATTTGTATCTCCTCATTGCTGATTGAAATATTTCGCGTGTAAAATTGAAAAAGTTTATTCCCGCGCTCCAAATCTTCCTTGGCAAATAACAAAAAAATAACTTTACCCTCAAGTGCTTCCGGAGGCATGCCAAAAAAACGTAAGGCCGCTTTATTGGGGCGGTTTATTTCTCCTTTGCTGTTAAGCATGACATACGGCACGGGAGCGCTTTCATAAAGCCGTATAAATTGGTCAAGTGTTGCAGTAAGATTCTCGGTTTCTTTAATAACCTTTAGTTCAACCCGCGTATTTGAAGCAAGTAACAAATAAATTACAAGTGAGGAAAGAAAGCTCGTTAAAATCAGGGAATAGAAAACAACAATATCCTTGGTAAAAAACGAAGCCAGAAAAACAAGGCCCAATAATACAATTAGCGCCACAAACGAGATAAAGAAGTGTTTCTTCAAAGTATTATTTGGCATATTAAATACTTTGCCATTATAGCATTCACAAACCGCTATATTCGCGTCAATACGTTCCAAATTTTCGTCACTCGCACTCCTCAAACTCCAAACCTATCTCGTAATAGTACTGGTTGGAATGAGAACATTTCGACGCGATTTTTAAGCGTAAAAATCGGTTGTGTTTGTTGGAAAAAGTTCGAACATATTTTCGCAAGAACCCGACAGAGGACTAACTCCTAGATGTCTATGCTTGGCGCTTCTCCCCGCCTTTGCCCGCCTGCGGGCAGGAGGGCTTCCCAGAATCTCTTGAGCAATATCTACATTTCTAAATCTTTTTTCTTTTCTTCAAATTCTTTTTTATCAATCTCGCCTTTGGCGTAGCGTTCTTTCAGGATTTCAAGCGGAGGTTTGCCTTTTCCGTGTGCGCCATCGGCGTGGTCATGTCCGCACCCGTGACCATTTGGAGAACCGCCTCTGGCCAAGGC
>CAYHJR010000071.1:0-3881 GCA_964357075.1 uncultured Candidatus Saccharibacteria bacterium | reverse complement strand
TGCCGGAAAAGACAGCCGCTGTTTCGGCTGGAGCAATGTATCCTCCGCCTCCACCGCCGCCACTCCCACCGGAAGAAGCAGTGGTGCAGGCAGAAGTATTAAAATCACAAGATGCGCCACACGAGAGTGTGCCACCGCTGAAGCCCTGCGATGAGCAGGTTGCCCCGCCCAAATCCGAGCCATCGCATTGCTCTCCTGATTCTTTAATGTTGTTTCCGCAAAACGGATTAACGGTAGCGGTAATATCAACCGAGCCGGCTAAACTTAAATTAAACGGCAGAAAAAAGCCCAAAGAACTGACAAGAAAAAATAAAAAAAATTGTCGAAAAGTCATTATTCATTATTATATCATTTCATAAACAATATCAAAATTCTAATGGCCAAAATTCTAAACGTTTTGTAATTTATTTCCCGGAATACTTGGAAAATATCCACTGATTGTATTTCCTGATGCCTTTTTTAAGACCGAAGAATAAAATAGCTAAAATAATAATGCCGCTTAATACCCACTTCCATGGGAAGACGAAAAACCAAATATTTTTCTGGATTGATTCCGGTTTCTCTCCCCAACGAAGAGATAAATCAGCCTTATAAAAACCGAAAGCAAACGGCGCTTTCTCAAATTTTTTGGCAATTCGCAGATTTTGTTCCCCCGCCGGCAGGAGAATACTGCTCACGTCATTTATGCCGAAATTCGCAACTTTACTCCCAAATATATTTTTGATTAAAATCTCACCTTGCGGCTTAAGATAAGTATTGCCACTATTCCTAAATTTTACATTGAAATTTTCGAGCAAAGAAACAAAGAAAAACCGACCGCTTTCAGGAGAAAACAAAGTAAGATCTCCTGATTCATTCACTTCGCCCGAAACCCGGAGATAGACCAGAATTCCGGCACGAGTGACGATAGACACCTGTTTTGAACCTTCCGGCGGCGCTGTTCCCCACCAGATTACCGCAAAATGGCCGCCCGGCGGCGCGTTTTTGGGTATCTCAATAGTGAAAGGAATATTCTTTTGCCCTTTCGGCTCAAGCGTTACGCTTTTGGGAAGTTTAAACCAGTTCGCCAACTCTGTTGGCTCGCCAGGCAAAAATTTCTTCTCGCCGTTTACTTCGGTAAATTTTTCAAAAGCCGACCAAAAAATTTGCTTAGCGCCGCCCTCGTTGATAAGAACGATCGTGCCTTCAATTACGGTTCCCGGATCGGCGCGGTATTCAATTTTTGGCGGTCCAACCGTAACCGCTGAAACAAAACTCGGCATCACCGCAAAAACAGCGATTAAAATTAAAAAAATAAATCGAGCAACTTTTAGGTTCATAAGTCGTTAGTTGGCTGTGCACTCGTAAGTAATAGTATCTGCGTAGCTGCCGGCCGGAGTTGAGGCGGAAATAGCGGCTTTATGAGTGACTACTACTTCGCGACTTGAAGAAGTGGCGCTCGTTGAACCAAGAGTTTGATTAGTTACAACTAAACCGCCAACTGTATTTCCGGTCTGGAGATAACGAGCCGCAATAGTCAGAGTGGCGCCAGTGCCTGTCGCTGTAGTAGTTGCGTTAACACCATATCCTTCAGTGCCGGCAACCAAAGTTGATGTCGCGGCAAAAGCGGCGTTAGGCGAAGGAATAAGATAAGCAGGGGTCGAAGTAGCTAAACCGCCATTAGTCGAATTCCCCGCATCCTTTATATAAAGAACGCAGCCAGTGCTGGAATTCGCGCAAGACATTGTGCTTGAAGCATTCGGAGAAGCGGTCGCCACAGTCGAATCAGTCAAGGTGCCGAAAGCAGTTGAGGATTGATTAGTGGAACAACTGATAACAGCTGTTACCGACGCGCTCACGGTTACCGCGGAACTTGTTGCGGCGCTGGCGTATTCGGGAGACATCAGCAAAGTTTCTGAACTTGTCCAAAACCAACCGCCGATTATTAAGAGCGCGACAAACATCAACCCAACGGCGCTAATAATTTTATTCATAATTATTATTATAATAAATGGACGACCTTTCATTTTTAATTTTAATAGAGCATATTTTATATGTCAATGGCTGTGGATAATTTTATTTTTAATTCGTTAGACAACTATACGTAATCGTATCCTCGTAATTTCCCGAAAGCGCTTGACTTGAAACGGCGGCTTTGTGGGTTGCCACTGCTTCACGATTTGTAATATCAACTGTTGATGAAGCCAGAACCGTATTAGCAAGGGACAAACCGCCGACATCATTGCCGGTTTTATTGTATTTGGAATTAAAGCTTAAGGTTCCGCCGCTTCCGGTAACGGTTGAGGTTGCCTGAATACCATAGCCATCAGTACCACCAGAAAGCGTTGCATCGGCCGAGACAATAAGATATATCGGCGAAGCGCTTTTCCATAAACCCGGATTAGAACCGCTGCCGTTATCTTTTACATAAAGCGCGCAGCCGCTTGAGGTACCACTACAGGACATTGTGGTTGAAGCATTTTCAGAAGAAGTGAAAACCGCACTAGTTGTGAGTGTCGGAAATACAGTTGAAGTAATATTTGTTGAGCAGGAAATTGTTGGGGCCGCTCCAGCAGTTGTGATTTGCGGAATCACGGTATAGGTATTCAATATCGTTTCGTCGGATTTGACCGCGCGGAGACAATAAGCGGTTGAAGCGGTCGCGCCGTTATCTTTCAGCGAAAAATCCCATTTGCCGTCCTGGCCCGAAGGAATGGCCGCGACCGAGTTGGTAAAATTATTCAATTCTTCGTATGTCTGATTGACAATGGTATCCGCACCGTGAGTCGGGTCATTGGCATTGGCGGTCAGAGTCGCGCCGTCAGCCGGCGTGGCATTATCGTTATAGGCGATCACGGTGGCGGCCGTAACATCCGTGTAGGTCTCGCCGACAAAGCCGGTATCGCAGGTTCCTGACTGCTGGGCAAACTGAAGTTTAAAATTTTCGGCGCTTAGCGGCAGTTGGTCAATGTCGATATGTAAAAGCGCTCTTAACCGAAATGCCGCGCCGGTTGAACCGAGAGTCGCCGCGGTGTCCTGCGCCGCGAGCGCCGTTCCGACATCAGTGGAATCGGCATTATTAAACAAGCGATAGGCGGATTGGTTATAAGTCGGCGCGAGCGGTTTGAGCGCGATTGACAGAGCGCCTTTGAAAGTAGTGGCCGACAAGGTGACGGTTGTATCGGCGTAAGCGCCGGCAGTCGCTTTTTCGCCTGTTGCCATACAATGCCCGCCGCCGAGTTGAATGGTACTTGTGTTGTCAGTCTGCTCTGTCAAGGCGGCAAGGTCGGCGTTTGTCCAAGCGGAACAATTGGCGGTGGAGTTGGCATTATTGCTGGTGCCTTGTATCAAAACGACTAAGGTGTTGGCGGTCGCCGTTGTCGCGCCGGGAATCACGCCGGATGTGTCGTTTACTGCGCCGTCGTTACCGCCGGCGGTAATATCCCAGGGGTTGCCGGATGTCGTTACATTAAAGAAACAATGAATTTGACCCGTTTGATGGTTGCCGGAGTCGGCGACCGTCGGAGCGGTGTCGCCGCCAACCGTCTTTTTCCAAAACACCGCTATTCTGTTGGCGGGGTTAGTTGCGGCCGTGCCGGCGAATTGCGGCGAGTTTGTCACTTCAACAAAACCCTGGGCCGCGGAAAGCGAAATCGCCTCATTTTCCGATTCGGCGACCAAGAGACAAATATCATTAGCCGCCATGTTCGTCGGATACGGCGGCGCAATGGTTCCTGCTCCATTTGTAACAGTGCCTGAACTTCTATAGCTTGGAATGGGCGGCGCCGCCAGCGCCGTATTGATATTCGGCGGAACTCTCGGATTTTGCCAAATCGGCGGCCAGCCCGAAAAAATCCAGCCGATTATTAAAACCAATATCAGCAAAAATCTGGCTATTCTAA
>CAYHJR010000070.1:0-4071 GCA_964357075.1 uncultured Candidatus Saccharibacteria bacterium | reverse complement strand
GCAAGGAGAATTGGAAGTCCTGCCAGTTGTCCCAATTCATGGTCGTTGACCCAATAGACATGAGGCGTTTTGCCAATCGGGTCATAGGCGAGAATTGTCCAGCCAATGCCACGCATTAAACCAACTGCTTTGAAGTGATTTAAAAATCCATCCCAACTTTCATACTTTTCGCACAAAATTTTGCAAAGGTTCGAGTCCTGATTCATCGCTTTAGCCCCGCTCTCAAACTGTTCAAAGTAGTATTCATGCATTCTCATGCCGTTAAACTCAAAAGGTAATCGGCGCATTACTTCACCCAAGGCATAGGCATTTTTCTCACTGTTCTGTCTTAAGTCGGCCAAAGTTTCTCGCAAAGTATTGGTAAATTTCACATATCCCTCATAGAGCTTGAGGTGAACTTCAACTTGCTTTTGGGAAATTCCTTTTAATTCTGGGATATTAAATTTTCTTGGCTCGTATTTCATAAAATTAGCTTCTAGGTGTTTCAGCCAAAGGACTGATCCGTCCTCCGGCGGAAGTTGTTAGGTTTTGGCTTTTAGTATATCAATCATAATTCCTAAATCATAATTCGTAAATCTTTGCCCCTTGCTATACTTCCTACAATGCCTAAATCCACAAGAATTTTGTTAGCAGTTTTTGGTGGCTTGTTGTTGACCAACTTTTTTATCTGGCAAACGGCGCTTTCCGGGGAAAGTGTAAATAATGATGAGTTGAAAGTTTATTTTTTGGATATCGGACAGGGGGATGCCACTTTGATTGAAGCGCCGAATGGTAACCAAGTTTTAATTGATGGCGGGCGGACGGACAATAAAGTTTTGCGAGAACTTGGAGAAGTGATGAGTCCCTTGGACAAAGAAATTGATGTGGTGATTGCCACGCATCCGGACGCGGACCACATAGGGGGATTTCCGGAAGTTCTGTCACGCTACAAGACGGGTAATTATATTGAGTCGGGAAATTTAACTAAAGATACGCAAGTTATAAAAAACTTGGACAAAGTTTTGGAAAATATAAAAATCCCGCGTATTTTAGCCAAGCGCGGGATGAAAATTGTTTTGGACCAGGAAAAACAAATCTATTTGGATATTTTGTATCCAGACAGGGACGTTACAAACGTGGAAAGCAATGATGCCTCAATTATTGCAAAACTGGTTTATGGCAACACGTGTTTTATTATGAGTGGAGACGCGCCGCAGAAAATTGAACGATATGTTTCAAATATAGAAAAAGAAAATCTTGATTGTGAAGTTCTAAAAACTGGACACCACGGCTCGCGCACTTCCACATCTCCGGAGTGGGTTGGTTTTGTTTCTCCGGAATATGCCGTGATTTCTGCGGGTAAAAATAATTCTTACGGACATCCGCACAAAGAAGTTTTGCAAACGCTAGAAAAATTTGGAGTTGAAATTTTGCGAACTGATTTAATGGGTCGTGTGAAAATGGTTTCCGATGGGGAAATGGTTTCAGTGAAATAAAAACAATATTGCTCTTCCGCGAAGGAAGAGCAAACCCTCGGCGCCAGGCGGGCGATTTTGCCGGACCGGCCGGTGTGGCGGATTCATTACTCGCGGACCAACAGCGCCGAGGATCAATATAATTGTTTCACTTTTACACCTATTATCAACAGGTTTATATACAGATTAAAGTTGTCGAGTAAAATTTGACTTTTTATTTAGCAGTAATAATGTTGTTTTAGAAGCAACTCCCAACTGATAACTGGAGGTATACCGTGGCGCAATACAGTGTTGACCATGAAAACGTCGGAAAAAGCGGGGAGACCATAACCATTCATCGGGTCATGGAGAACAATACATGTATTGCTGTAGTGGTGGATATAGACATTGCCTTAAGGATTAATCTTGCTCTGGAAATTCTCGAAGAGCTTGAGGGTCTCGGCTTGCCAACGGACAGCTCTCTTCGGGGGCGTTTGCGGGAATTGATCGAGGGGGAGAAATCCGGAACTCATCAGGCAAACGCCATTCGAGAAATTTTCAATCTCTGACTCTAGAGAACGAAGAGGCGAAAGACAAAAAGGCTACTTTCGGGTGGCCTTTTTAATGGGGGGTGTATATTATTTTAATTTTAGAAAAGCTAAAACCTCACAGCTAAAAGCTGTTTAAATTATTCCCGCTTTCTTGAGGGTCTTATAAGCCCCGTTTTTATTTATGGTTTTGATGCCTTGAGTTGAAATATTCAAAGTGAAGGTGCGATTCAATTCCGGCACGAAAACGCGCTTCTTTTGCATATTCGGTTGTCGGCGGGTTTTGCCGCAAGGGTTAAACTGCGTCGCGCGAGTGCGATTTGAGTAACGTCCGCCAACCAAAGATCCTTTTTTAGTTATAACGCAAATTTTCGCCATGATTGATTTTTAAGGAGCGAAGTGACTATAAAAATCATCACCCAGTACCTTTTTGTTTTGTTTGTTTATGTAATTAACTAGACACATTTTCGCTCCATCACACCTATGGTTAATTTTGACTAAAAAGGTGCTGGGTACGCAAAATTCAAAATCGCTTCGCTCAAGAATTTTGGTATACTAGCACAACCTTAATTTTATGGAAAGTGACCCGCTAATTATCGTTTTTCAAGTAGCAATTCTAGTTTTTTCTGTAATTTTGCACGAATTGGCGCACGGCTACGCCGCAAGTTACTTTGGGGACCCGACCGCTCGCCTTGCGGGACGTCTCACTTTAAACCCTATTAGCCACATTGACCCGTTCGGCTCAATTATTCTGCCGGCTCTTATGGCGATGCTCCCCGGCGGAGTTATTTTGGGTTGGGCAAAACCGGTGCCCTATAATCCCTACAATTTAAAAGGGCGTTTTGCCGAGGCAATAGTTACGGGGGCGGGCATATTAACCAATTTACTTTTAGCTCTCATCTTCGGACTTCTTTTGCGTTTTTTTGGTGGCGCATTGCCGGAAGGTTTTATGATGCTTGCTATATATATAGTATTGATTAATTTGGTTTTGGCGGTTTTCAATGCCATTCCCATTCCGCCTTTGGATGGTTCAAAAGTTCTGTCCACCATTTTGCCTTTTAAATTTCGCTCCGTGCTCGATTCTCTCGAGCGTTGGGGGTTTTTTCTCCTGATTATTTTCGTCTTTTTCGGCTGGAGATTCCTGTCTCCGGTTATCGGCTTTCTTTTCTATATAATAGTCGGTGCTTCCCCCTTATAAGTTGTCCCCTTTCCCGAATGGCTCATTTTAAGGAGAGTTTTACAATTAAGTTATTGAGATATGGTAAGTAAATTCGGATTTGACGCGGCTGTTTCTGTCTTGTCGTTGATAATGGCGTTGCTTTTATTTTTAATCGGAGCGATGTCGCATTTTGACTATTCCGTCGGACTTCTATTTCCTAGTTTGTTTGTTTCTTACGCTTTTTTTTATGGCAACGCTTTTTGGGCCATTGTTTCGGTCCTTTTGCTCCTGGTTTTTCTGGGGTTAGCTTTCATCTTTGCCTCCGAGGGGGTAAAAAATACCAGAACAACCGAGGGTCTTTTCCTTTCCGAAGCGATTAAACTCACTTCCTTAAGTTTTCTCATTTTAATCGGCTTTGACCTCATGTTTCTTATGCTTCGCCTGCCGCGCCTCCTTATGTGATTTGAAATGGGAAGAATTCTTGCGCGAGGTGTTTATATATAGTAAAGTGTCCCGACAAAGAGCCCAAAGCTCGATTTTAATTTGTGAGCACGATAAATCAATTAATAAAAAAGAATCGCAAAATGCCACGCCGCAAATCTAAGACGGTGGCTTTGGGGCGCGGTTTTAACTATGTAAAAAATAAGCCGATGTTTTTCCCGTCGCCTTTTAAAAGAGGGGTTTGCGTCAAAGTAACCACTAAAACGCCAAAAAAGCCAAACTCGGCTATTAGAAAAATCGCTCGCGTGCGCCTCACTAACGGAATGGAGGTGACAGCTTATATTCCCGGCGAAGGGCACAATCTTCAGGAACACTCGGTTGTTTTGCTTCGCGGTGGCCGTGTAAAAGATATCGGATTGCGTTACACAATCGTTCGCGGAGTACTGGACGCGCAGGGAGTTGAGAAGCGCCGGGTTTCCCGCAGTCGTTA
>CAYHJR010000069.1:0-4336 GCA_964357075.1 uncultured Candidatus Saccharibacteria bacterium | reverse complement strand
TACTGAACTCAATAGAGAAAGGAGAAAAAATTACCATTTGGAGCGATTATGACCATGATGGTATTCCGGGAGGCGCCATACTGCACGATTTTTTTAAAAAGATTGATTACAAAAATTTTGATAATTATATTCCGCACCGCTACATTGAAGGATACGGTCTTAATTCTAAGGCAATAGAAGAGCTCTCTAGGGGCGGTACCAATCTTTTGATAACGGTTGATTGCGGAATTACCGATGCTGAACCGGTGGAAACGGCCAATAAACTGGGGGTGGATGTAATCATTTCGGACCATCACATAACCCCTAAAAAATTGCCAAAAGCGTTCGCCGTTTTAAATTCCAAGCGGGCCGACTGCGATTATCCTTTTGATATGCTTTGCGGGGCGGCGGTGGCTTTTAAATTAGTGCAAGGGTTAATTGCTAAGGGCGATTTTTCCCAAAAATTTAGCCCAGGCTGGGAAAAATGGCTTTTGGATTTAGTCGGCCTTTCCACGGTCGCGGACATGGTGCCTTTAACCGGCGAAAACAGGGTCTTGGCGCATTATGGTTTGAAGGTCTTGCGCAAGACCAAAAGGCCGGGATTGCAAAAACTTTTCCGCGTTTTAAACATCAATCAGTCGACAATTACGGAGGATGATATCGGTTTTATGATAGCGCCAAGAATTAACGCCGCCTCCCGCATGAGCGACCCGCGCATCGCCTTTGATTTATTAACCGCAGACGACGTCGGCAACGGCGAATCTCTAGCCAAAGAATTAAATAAATTGAATGACATCAGAAAAGGCACAGTGGCTTCTATGATAAAAGAAATGAAACATACCCTTTCTCAAAAGGAAATAATTTCACCGGTTATTGTAATGGGGAACCCACATTGGCAACCGGGGCTTTTGGGTTTGGCCGCCAATAATTTAATGGAAGCGCACGCTCGTCCGGTATTCCTCTGGGGCAAAGAAGGCGGGGACAATCTAAAGGGTTCATGTCGCTCCGACGGTTCGGTGGACGTGGTGGACTTGATGAGGGAAGTGCCGAGACATGTTTTCATTGATTTTGGCGGGCACAAATTTTCTGGAGGTTTTCAAGTTTCATACGATTATATTCACGAATTTGATAAGCATATTGAAGAGGCCTATGAAAAAGTAAAAGACGAGGCATTTGAAGAAATTGTTTTAATTGATAAAAAAATGGTGCTAGACGAGGTGAATGAAAAGAATTGGGGTCTGATAAACAAAATGTCGCCATTTGGTGAAGGAAACCCAAAACCGCTTTTTCTTTTTGAAAATGTGAAACCAGAAAATATACGCCAATTTGGCAAAAATAAGGAGCATTTGGAAATGACTTTCCGAAAAAGCGACGGTAGTTTCCTGCGCGCCATAGAATTTTTCAGTAATCGAGAAGAATTTAAAGGTTCGACCTTGGGGCAAGTGGATTTAAGGTCGAACCTTGGATTTAAGCCAATAAACTTGTTAGCCAATATAGAAAAATCTACTTTCGGCGGGCGTACCGAATTGCGCTTGCGGGTGGTTGATTTGCTTTAATAATATTGCTTGAATAACATTCGGAGGTCTTTCTTAGGGGGGACAAAATGGATGTGACCAAGGAAATAAGGAGGTTTAATCGTACAGCGGCCCAATACGATTCGCTTTTGGTGAAAGTTCCAAATACGCCCGAAGGTTCCGCTGCCGTCGAGGAGTATCGGCGTCTACGAGCATCCGTCGTGCGGTTTATATGGGGAGCTGAGCATGTTTTTTGCCCCCCGTATGACCTGGATATGATCATTGGTCGGTTTGACCAAGAGGCGTTAAGAATTTTTCAGGCCTAACCATCCCGCTTCGGCGGGATTTTATTTTAGAAATGCTATAGTTTATAAACATGAAAGAAATAACTATTTATTGTGATGGAAGCGCAATAGGAAATCCCGGACCGGGTGGTTGGGGGGCAACGATTTTGGTATTCCAAAATCGTGGCGGGAGAACGGTTAAAGAGATTGGGGGAGGCGAAAAACACACCACCAACAATAGAATGGAATTAATGGCGGCGATTGAGTCACTTAAAAAAATTCCGGCTCACTCTGTAGTTACTATTAAGACGGACTCTCAATATGCGGTCAAGGGAATTACGGGCTGGGTTTATGGTTGGGAGAAAAACGGCTGGAAAACGACTCAAAAGCAGGATGTCTTAAATAAGGACCTTTGGAAAATATTGATGAAAGCGGTTTCTGGCTCGGATGTAACCTTTGAACATGTAAGGGGGCACTCGGGAAATTTAATGAATGAGAGGGTGGACCAAATAGCAAACGCTCTGGCTCGTGGCGAAAAGATTTACCCCGTTAGAGGCGGGGCACATACCACGCTCTCTAATGGGGTAAAATTATACGAAGGAGATGAAAGGGGCTACAAAGAATTTCTGGCGAATTTACCAAAAGCGCGCGCGGTTTCCGGCAAAAGCGGCAAAGCGTATTCCTATATTTCTTTGGTTGATGGAAGAATAATGACGCATAAAACTTGGGCGGAATGTGAAAAAAGAGTGGCTGGTCAAAAGGCCAAATTCAAAAAGGTGTTTAGTGCCGAAGAAGAGACCGAGTTAATAGAATCTTGGCAAAAGTAGAAAACGAATCTTAATCTATTCTAGTATTCTTAAGAATACTAGAATAGATTTCAGTGAGGGGATTTTTTTTGATACAATTTAGACGTGAATGGGTAATAAGTTGCTTTATCTTCTTATTGGCGGATTTCTCTTTGGGGTATTTTTTGATTCGCTTGTTGCATTGGATATTTTCTTTTATGGGTTTTTGATACTACTTGCTTTTTGTCTGTTTTTGGGTGGATTTTTCTCGTCGCGAGAAAAATCCACCGTGTTTTTGCTTTTTGCTTTCTTCATTTTTGCTTTCGTTTTGGGAGTTTTGCGTTTTGATTTATCAAGAAGCGTTTTAAATTACGAATTGCCGACCAACCAGCCACTATTTTTTGAAGGAGTGATTACAGAGGAGTTGGATTACAGAGAAAACACCACTTTACTTACGGTTTCACTTTCAAATACTGGAGAAGAAAAAACAAAAACCAAAATTCTTGTTTTTATGGACGCCGGGGCTTCGTATAAATACGGAGAAAAGATTAGTTTGTTTGGTAGTCTAGAAAAACCGAAAAATTTTGAAACGGATACCGGGCGAATTTTTGATTATGAGAATTACCTAAAAAAAGAAGGCATTAATTATATTTTATCCCGCCCGCACATTGAGGTTTTAGGCGAGCGGGAGGGGAACCCCATAAAGCAAACTTTGTTTGATGCTAAAGGAATTTTTGTTTCAGGTTATGAAAAAGTGATTAATGAGCCGGAGTCGTCACTTTTGGGCGGACTTTTGCTTGGATTAAAACAAGGGCTTGGAAAAGAGTGGAGCGAAATTTTACGAAAGGCGGGAGTGATTCATATTGTGGTTTTATCCGGTTACAACATCACAATTGTGGCCAAATTTTTAATGTGGTGTTTTTCTTTTTTAACCATTCGTCTTCGCATTTCAGTCGGTATTCTTTCTATTGTCGCCTTTGCGGTAATGACCGGGGGGTCGGCCACGGTTGTTCGGGCATCCTTGATGGCCCTTTTTGTTTTACTGTCCGACTTTATTCGTCGTCGTTATGACGTGACGCGCGCCTTGATAATTGCCGGTGTCTTAATGGTTCTGCAAAACCCGCAAATTCTGGTCTTTGATCTTTCCTTCCAGCTTTCTTTTTTGGCAACGGTCGGCTTAATCTATGTTTCACCGATTGTTGAAAAATATGTTTTGTTTATTCCTTCAAAATTTGGTTTTAGGGAAATTGTTACGGCAACAATCGCCACGCAAATTTTTGTTTTGCCGTTCCTGCTATATTCCATCGGCACATTTTCTTCTGTCGCTCTTATCGTAAATATCTTGGTGCTTCCGACTATTCCTTTTGCAATGTTCTTTGGTTTCTTAACCGGCCTAATCGCTCTAATCAATGCCAATTTGGCTATTCCCTTTGGTTTTGTAACTTACTGGCTATTACACTTCGCGCTTTCCGTTTCTAAATTTTTCGGCGAATTGCCATTTGCCGCTTACACTTTTCCACAATTCCCCGCCGTTTTGATGTTTCTGATTTATGCGCTTATGATTCTCTTAATCTTTTGGTGGCATAAACAAAACCGCCCCGCTATTGGCGGGGCAGTTTAGTATCAAATTACTAATTTTTTATTGCCCCGAATCTCTTATCAAGAATTTCCCAGTTTAGGTTGGAGAGAAAAGCTTCAACGTATTTCACTTTGTCGGCTGGGACATAATCAACCATAAAGGCGTGTTCCCACATATCCATTGCAAGGAGAATTG
>CAYHJR010000068.1:0-4370 GCA_964357075.1 uncultured Candidatus Saccharibacteria bacterium | reverse complement strand
GGCGGTATTTTTGAAGGAAAATATATGAGCAAAGAAGAAATGTTGTCTATTGCAATTATTCCTCCGCTTCAAACCCTTCACGCACAATTCGTTAATCTTATCAATTCTCCGATTCAAGGATTGGTGTTAGCTTTATCCGCCATAGCGGATAAAAAGAGTTAAGAGTGACGAGTCTTGAGTTAAGATTTTCGTAACTCCTAACTCAAAACCTCGTAACTCAGAAATTATTAAATAAATAGTTAAAATAAAAATATGACAGGAGAAAATAAAATCGTCGATACACCAGCAAAGTTTAAAGACATTGTTGGTGCAATTGAAAAAATAAGCGTCATGGATTTGCATGAACTGGTAAAACACTTGGAAGAAAAATTCGGCGTTTCCGCCGCGGCCGTTGCCGTGGCCGCTCCGGGTGCCGCCGCTCCGGCCGCCGACGAGAAGAGCACTTATGATGTTGAATTGAAAGACGCCGGAGCAAACAAAATCTCCATAATCAAAGTGGTTAAAGAGGTCTTGGCACTTGGATTAGGGGAAGCTAAAGCCCTAGTAGATGGTGTTCCCTCAATGCTTAAGGCCGGAATGAAGAAGGAAGAGGCGGAAGCGCTTAAAAAGAGGATTGAGGAAGCAGGAGGGAAAGTGGAGCTTAAATAATTTTCTCAAATTATTTAAGCGGAACCCCGCACCAATACCAGACCGAGTGCGTGTGCGAATAGCACATTCCTTTTAGGCGAAGCGCGAGGTCGTATGACCTTTTGGTGCTGGGGAGAATTGAAATAAGTGATTACACAACAAAAAAGTCTCCGCCTAAGGCGGAGACTTTTTTGTTGGACGATTTATTATTTTTTTGTTAGATTGTTTTTGGGCACATTTTTTGTTTTGAAACGGGAGCAAGATAATGGGCAACGGCGCCGTTGTCCCGCTAAGGCGGGATTCAAAACGAGAAGAAAAGAACACAAATAACCCTTTCACCCATAAATGCCCTGCTCCCGACTGTAAGGTTGTCGGGGGGACAATTTATGGACGCACTTCTAACTCGCGTTTTGCGACCTGCTGTCGCGAGTGCGAGGAATCGTGGAATAAGCTTCCCTTTGAGGAGAGGGAAAGGATCCTTTCCGGAGAGAACAAGTAAAGCCCCGCCTAGGCGGGGCTTTTGATTTCGGTATTAGATTGTTACAATACACTTTCTTGATTATATGAAAAAAATTCTTGATAAACTTTTTGGTGGGGCGAAGCGTCTAAAACTTATGCGCCTTTTTATTTTTAGTCCGGAAATTTCTTTCAGTGCCGAGGAAGCGATGAAAAAATCCGGTATGAATATTTTGGTTTTTCGCCGGGAAATAAACGCGCTCATCAAGGCCTCTTTTGTAAAGAAGATTTCGCTTTTGCGCGAAATAAAACAGAAAAAAGGAAGGAAAATCATTGTTATTAGGAAAAAACTTGCGGGATTCACCTATAACGCCCGTTTTCCGTTTGACTCTCAATTCAAGACAATGCTTCTTGATACTACGCCTCTCTATGGAAGCGCTTTGATTCGCCGTATGGGCAAGGTGGGGAATATAAAGCTTTTGATTACATCGGGTGTTTTTATTCAAAACCCGGAAAGCCGGCTGGATTTGCTGGTAGTAGGAGACAGGCTTAATAAGAAAATTCTGGATAGGACGGTCAAAACGTTGGAAGGGGAAATTGGCAAAGAACTTCGTTATGCTGTTTTTGAGACACCGGACTTTAATTATCGTCTCGGGGTGTACGACAGGCTCGTTAGGGACGTTTTGGACTATCCGCATCAAAAATTGGTGAACAAAATAGGCCTCGGCAGGGCCAAATAGCTCAAAGTAGCTTATCCACACTGGGGGAGGCGTAGAGGAGGGGTTGTGGTATCATTTGGGTAGTATTAATTAATAAAAATAAGTCGGCGGGGAACCGCTTTAATTATCAGTTTTAATAGTTTATTTGCTGCGTTAGCAGCTATCATCTATACATGTTGTATAACAATCCGTTGCAGACATGGGGAGATACCTTGGTGATGAAGTTCCAACAGGTTGGAGCTGGCGTTGTCGGGTTTATTCCTAACTTAATAGTGGCAGTCGTAATTTTTCTCGCCGGTTGGGTCGTCGGCTCACTCTTGGGAAATGTGGTTGCCCGCGTTATCAAAACAATTAAGGTTGACCATTTTCTTCAGAGCGCCGGTATTGGTAATTTGGTTCATAAGGCCGGATTCCAATTGGACGTAGGAAAGTTCTTAGGAACACTCGTTGAATGGTTTGTGGTCGTAGTATTTTTGATTGCGGCCTTAGACGTTCTTGGTCTTAGTTATGTTAATGAATTTTTGGTTCAGGTAGTCGCCGGATATTTGCCACAAGTAATTGTGGCGGTCTTGGTGCTTTTGGTTGCAGGAGTAGTGGGAGATGTCATGCAAACGGTTGTTTCCGGAAGCGCCAAGGCAGCCAGTATCACTTCAGCCAATTTTCTTGGCAATTTGACTCGTTGGTCTGTTTGGATTTTCGGTTTCATTATCGCTCTTTCTCACCTTGGTATTGGCGCCATATATCTGCAAACTCTTTTCACGGGAGTAGTGGTGGCTTTGTCAATCGCTCTTGGACTATCATTCGGTTTGGGCGGGCAAGATGCCGCGGCACAAACTATTGATCGTGTCCGACGCGAAATAGCCAATCATCATCAGGGATAACTAGGTTTTAGCTGTTAGCTGTTAGGTTTTAGTTTTAAGAAAGCAAAATGCTCCGCCTTTGGCGGAGCATTTTGCTTGTCCAAATAGCGTCGTGGTATACTTATTCTCTATGAAAAAGGGGGGAAGAAAAAATAGGAAATCAATGAGCATGGAGGATTTGGCTGTGATGATTCAAAAGGGCTTTTCTGACACAGTGACAAAAAATGAATTTAATAGTTTCAAATCCGACATGACAGATTTCAAATCCGACATGACAGATTTCAAATCCGACATGACCGATTTTAAATCCAAGACAGAAAAAACTCTTTATAATATTGATTCTAAACTCCAGTCCGTAGACAAACGTTTGGATTCAATTGAAAAAGTTTTGGGACCCCTAGTTCACGTTGCAGACGCTTTAAAGCGGGAATATCGCGACCACGAAATCCGTATTTCTCGCCTGGAACACAAACTAAGTTCTGCGAAATAAAGTGAAATTTATCCCCCCCACGCCACCTTTTGGTGCCGTGGGCACTTGCTTTTTTGCAGGGTTGATTGCTCGAATTTTGCTCTTGCAAAATTTGCGGGGGGGGTAGGATAGGGGCATACAAGTTAAGCTAAAAAATCATGCTAGAAAAATTTGAACATATCGATTTAGAGAAAGAAAAAGAAGCTAGGGTAATAGAAAAAATTAGAATACTTTTAGAACACTTAACGTGGCCGAAAAAGATTGATTCCGAAGTGCAAAATTGGAGGAAAGAGTTGGGGAAGTTGGAAAAACATGAAGGTCCATTGGTAAGTATAGAAGAATTAAAACGCGCAGCTAAAGCAAGGGTTGAGTCCGTAGCCTTTCAAAGGAAACGTCGTAGAAACTTTCTTGATGAAGAAGCGGCCCAAAATGATGAGGCATCCGATTTTCAACCCAACGAATGGTTATCTGTTAATGATGCGGTGCTAGCTTTGTCAGAAAAAGAAAAGGACGAGCAAGGGATACCCACATCAACCCCCTGGGGTCGAGCTGTAGAAAATCGTGCGCAGGATTCTTTATACCTTTATGGTTTGTTGGAAATAGGTATGCCATTTTCTGGTTGTGGAGACCGCGTAAAAACAGAGTTTTTTAGACGACTTAGACCAATTGGGCGGTTGGTTGAATATTATCAAAGTGGAAAACGGGAAAAACATTCTATCGCGGATATAGTCGAGAAAGATGGTGAGGTAAGCATAATAACAGAAGAAGGACATGGGGTGCCCGCTGTTTCTTGTAAGTTAATTAGCAATAATGGATAGTCATTAGTAAATAGTTTAAAGTCAGTAGAAATGCGTTCCCCAAAGGCACATTCACACTGCTCTGTGCGACACTTTCTGTGCGACACTCGGCGTTTAACAAATAACTCAAAAAACCTTGTAATTGTGGGGTTTTTTAGTGGTTGAATCTAAATTTGACACCTATATACTAAATACTATATACTCTCTTTCACTGATGTATACAAAAACAAGAAACAGTAGTTGAAGGCGATTGTCGCGGCTTTTTCCGTGATACCGCCGTAGGCGGTTTTTTGTTTCCCAAAAAATAATGAGCAAGGGCGAATATATTTTTTGAGGATTTACCGGACGATTGATACTTTGACAAAAAACCCTGTAGTGAATTTTGGCATCGTTAAATTTTTTCAAAATTTAACCGCGCAAGGCGCAATGCCAAAATCTACTA
>CAYHJR010000067.1:0-4552 GCA_964357075.1 uncultured Candidatus Saccharibacteria bacterium | reverse complement strand
ATGTGTCAACTTCAACATCCACTATAAATCCATCTAACAAATGTGTTTGGGCGCTGTGAACCTTGCCAACAGTTTCTCCCATATTTCTCTATTTCCCTTCCTCTCGCAATTCGTCCTCCTTGTCTTTATTGGCGATTGAAGTGCGGGCCGCCGGATTTGCTTCTAGACGCTCTTTTTCAATAGGTTTATTTGATATTTCGCAAATGCCGTAAGTGCCATCCTCTATTCTTTTTAAAGCCCATTTTATGTCGTTATAACGTATTTCAAGTTGTTTCAAAATAGCGGTATTGCCCTCATATTCTTCAATGGAGTCCGCTATTTCCATTTCATCGGCCAAATCCGGCTTTAAGTCCGAGGGTGTGGCCTCCCAATCTTTCGGGTTATCCGGATTTTTACGCCCCACTGTTTTTAATTCCGTTTCCAGAACTTTCAGCTCACTTTCCAGTTTTTTCTTAAAGTATTCCGTATCTATGCTTGTATTCATATTTGGCCATATTAACACAGAACGTAGAACTTGGAACACTGTTTCAAAAACGTTCTAGGTTTCATGCTCTATGCTCTGCGGTTTATTGAACCACTTTTATTGCCGCCAAACCGCTTATGATTTCCCCGAGGGTTTCTTCGCTCGTCGTAAAGACGATTGTTCGCCTGTCTTTTAGAAAAGTGTAGAAAAATAATATTTTGCCATTGTCGTTATAAAGGACCCGCGCGTCTTGGTTTTTAATTGTTTCGTCTTTAAATACGCGCCGATTAGTTGTCGCTTCGCTTGAATTTTTATAGGCGAAGTCCGTTGAGGAGCGAAGCAGTTTACCAACATCTTCTTCCAAATTGCTTTCCCACTCCAGCATGCTGGCGCGGGCCCTATCATAGGAATCGGTTTCTAATATCAAGAAAGTTTGATTTTCCGGGAAACGATGAATGCCCAGCATAAAGTTTGCGGAAAGAGTTCTTAAAATTTCGGCTGGCATGCGCATTTCAAGGGCGCGCGTGAATTCCTCGGTGTTGAGCGCTTTTACTTCCTCCCCGACGGTCTCCATCAAATAAATAATCCCGATTTCATTTAAATTGCCGAGCCCGCGTTTTCTTTCGGCGGCGACAGCCGCTTTGATATAAGAAGCGTTTCGTTTATCTATATTTATCGGTATTTCAAATTGAGCGGGAATTATGAGGCTGTTTTTACCCGGGGTTTCTATAATCGTTATCGGCTCTTTCTGTTTAAATTGAGTGTACCAAATGACGAAGCCGCCACCGGCCAATAAAATTATCCCCAAAAAGGAAGCGATTATTTTTAGGGTTTTCGATGAGCCCGTTCCCGGTATTTTTTCTTGAGATATGCCGACCTGCGGCGGCGGAGTCGTGGCGGCTTTACGATTGGACTCGGCCGCTACAATTGAAGTCAGAGTGGTTTTTCCGGCTAGCATCGCCTCTTGAATGTCCCCCTGGAGAGTGCGCAATTTTTTTATAACCGGCGATTCGCTTTTTGATACGTAGGAAATGTCTTTCAAATTTTCTCGTATTTTCTCAATGCCGGGTGGCGGAATATTCGGACGAACGTTTCCTGCTCCGGGCAGGTTTCCCGGAGGCGTTGTTCTTGGCGCTTTAGGCGGATTTTGCGCCGTGCGGGCTTCCAGAGAAAGCATCTGGGCGATTGTTTTTGGATGTTCCGGATGAACTTTGACGCTTTCAAATTCAGAATTATCAAGGTCAACCATTCTTATTTCCGGCGCCTCCTCATCCTCCGTTTGTGTTTTTGGTTTTGTCTCTTTTTCTGCTATTTTTGTCTCGTCCGGCGTCAAAATTATGCCGGCTAAATCTTCCTTGGAGAATTGTTTGGGGTCTTTTTTGGCAGAATCAATCTGAGCATCAATCGCTTTTTGCAAATCGTCTTTATTCATTTTGAATATATATTAACACAACCGCCCCGTGAGATAGTCGCCAGGCGACATCTCACGGGGCGGTTGTTCCCAATCTATTTTGTCCCCCCCGCTTGATTGTCTGGAGATTCTGTTTGTGGTGGTTTGACCCTATGCCTTTCAGCGAATTCCGCATCCGCCTGCTTAATGGAAAGATTGATGCGTCCCCTTTCGTCCACTTCTTTGACGACGACCGGCACCATCATTCCCTCTTTCAGTATGTCGGTTACTTTTTCCACTCTAAACGGAGCGATTTCCGAAATGTGAACCAATCCTTCGGTGTTGTGGCCGATTTTTACAAAAGCGCCAAAGTCCAAAATTTTAATCACCACTCCCATAAATCTGTCGCCTCGTATATATTCGCGCGTCATTTCCTCAATAATAGTTTTAGCGCGTCCGGCCCCGCCGTTTTTTCCGGTGATATAAACTGTGCCGTCGTCTTCAATGTCAATTTCCGTTTCCGTCAATTCGCGTATTTCATTTATTGTTTTGCCACCCGAGCCTATGATGAGCCCGATTTGGTCCGGTTTGATTCTCAAAACGACAATTTCCGGCGCTCGCGGTGAAATTTTCTCTCTTGGTTTTTCTATGGCTCTGGCTAATGTATCTAATATCTCCAATCTGGCCAATTTCGCTTGTTCCAACGCCTCACTCAAAATCTTTATGGAGACGCCGGAAACTTTTACATCAAGCTGTACGCCGGTTACTCCGTTTTTTGTTCCCGCCACTTTGAAATCCATGTCCCCGTGTTCATCTTCCGGCCCTTGTATATCGGTTAGTATTTTATATTTGTTATCGTTTTCATACATGAGTCCCATAGCGATTCCGGCCACCGGCGCTTTTATGGGCACGCCTCCGTCCATCAAAGCCAAAGTCGAAGCGCAGACGCTCCCCATGGAACTTGAACCATTTGAGGAAAGAGTTTCTGAAACCAAACGAATAGTGTAAGGAAAAATTTCTTTACTTGGAATGACAGCGCGCAAAGATTTTTCGGCGAGCATCCCGTGCCCGACCATTCTTCTGTTGGTGCCTCCGCCCATGCGCCCCACTTCGCCGACCGAAAATGGCGGAAAGTTGTAGTGATGCATAAAACGCTTTTGCTTTTCTGTGCCGTCAATTGAATCAATTGTTTGCGAGTCCTTGGGACCTCCTAGAGTGAGCGCCGAAAACATATGCGTTTCCCCGCGATAGAAAATTCCCGAGCCGTGCAGAACCAGAGACACTTCTCCCGCTTTAGCGAAAAGTCCTCGCAGTTCGTCCATTTTGCGATTGTCCGGCCGACGGGATTTTTCGATTGCTTCGGAATGCAAATAATCATTAACCGCTTCTTCAAAAATGCTTTCCGCCAAATTCTTTTTTCCTTCCGGAAACTTTTCCTTAAACTTTTCCATCCAAGAATCCTTAAGCGCGTAAATTCCAATCTTTCCGGCGCCGGAAAACATGGCTTTATCCAAGTTTGGCGTAACGTGCTCGTTAAACAGCGCCGTTTCCCCGGTTTCCAAATCAATTTTTGGAAATTCTTGTTTCACTTTTCCAATTTCGGCGATTATTTTCTTTTGAAAATCTTCCACGAGCGCGATATGCATTTTGGCAAACTCCAGAGCTTCGGCCATTTCGCTTTCTTTCACTTCTCCCGCTTCTACCTCAATCATATTTATATTGCCGTCTTTGCCGCAAACAACCATGTCAAAATCCAATTCGCCATCGGGTCTTTCGGCAAATGAAGGATTGACGAGCCATTCTTTACTCCCCCTTTTTCTGGCCACGCGCACGGCGCCAACCGGCCCATGCCAGGGAATGTCGGACGTGGCGATAGCAAGCGAAGCGCCAATCACGGCAAAAATATCCGTGTCGTGTTCGTCAATCGCGAGCGCTATGACAACGACTTGCACCTCGCGGCGAATATGCTGGTCAAACAAGGGTCTCACAGTTCTATCCACAATGCGCCCGCGTATAATTGAATCATCCCCGGGTCTGCCTTCACGACGCACATATTGGCTACCGCGTATGACGCCGGAGGCGTAAAATTTTTCCTCATTATCAACTGTCAGCGGAAAATAATCGCTTTCTTTATCGTGTTTACCCATTACGGCTGTTGTTAAAACGGCCGTGTTGCCGAAACGAATTATTACCGAACCATTAGCTTGTCCGGCAAGGTCGGTAAACTCCGCCGTTAAAGTTTTTCCCGCCCAAGGCAGGGAATATGTTTTTGATTTCATTCTAAATAGAAATCTCCAGATTTCAGCCCCCAATTTTTAAGGGTCTGCCTATCTAAAGATTTCGCTTATTAATAATTTATCCCGTTAGATATTTTGTTATCTAACTGGGATTAGTTTACTTTAGCAAAACCACTAAAAAAAGAAAGCGCCACGTGTTTCCACGTGGCGCTGGACTTGACCACTTTATTGCTAAGGCCAAGGGTTTTTGATTTCTTTTTTGAATATTGGCCAGAAGGCAGACTCGAAGATTTCTCGTTTTTTTTCTATCGGGAGTCCAGAGTAAGTATCAAACCATTCCAAGACAAGGGTGGTGAATGTTGGATTTCCTATGTGTCTTTCCCCTTTCAACCAGTAGTACATTGGATCTTCCAATTCACCGCAAACGCAGGAGACTTTAAAAACTTCCCAGTCTGGATTAGA
>CAYHJR010000066.1:0-4712 GCA_964357075.1 uncultured Candidatus Saccharibacteria bacterium | reverse complement strand
ACATTATTGTCGCCTTTTTTCCCTATGACTTGGAGAATTTCTGCTTTTGGCAGTTCTTTTTTATTTGTCCAAGAAACCAGCTTTACGAGCACTTTATAATCCGGAGTTGTTTCTTGCGGGACAGAGAAGGGAATATTAACTTTCCTATCATCCGCCATAAAAACCCTCTTTCCTTTATCAAGGATAATTGTTCCTACAAATGTCTCTTTGCGACGAGAAATTACTTTTACGACTTCTCCTTGTGGACGCCTGAATCCTTTGCCTAAAAGTTTTACCAAAACAGTGTCGCCGTGTAGTGCCACCCCAGTTTTTTCTTCAGCGATTTCCAGGTCTTCGTCTCTGTCAGGCACGACAACATAACCCACCCCCTTTGCGGTAATGGAGATTATGCCCTCTAAATCTTTTTGTGGTGTTTTGTGTTCGTTTTTATTCATCCCGTTAGAGGTAGGGTACGGAAAATCCTCTCTTCATTTTGCTGTCTCAATTGTATAGATTTATACTGATTGATTATAGCAAGCCATTCTTCGGTGTCCGTGACCTCTAACGGGACAAGTTACCACGCAATATACTTTTTTCCTAGTCAATCCTTTGCGGGGGTTAGTTTGACGAAACAGTCCTTTTTTGTTAGATTTTGACACTATGTTACGAATCAGATTACAGCGCGTGGGCAGGAAACACGAACCCTCTTTCAGGGTTGTTTTGACCGAGTCCCAAAATTCAACTAAAAGCGGGAGAGTGCAAGAAGTGCTTGGCTCTTATGATCCGCGTTTTGATAAACCAGTAATAAATGCGGAAAGGGTTAAGTACTGGATTGGTTTTGGCGCTAAGCCAACCGACACTATGCACAATTTGCTAGTTACCCAAAAGATTATAGAGGGCAAGAAGATAAATGTTCTCTCCAGAAAATCACCGATTATTAAAGCGAAGGAAGACCTGCCTGCGCAGGCAAGGGAAGTAAAAACAGAAAAACTAGCTGAAACTAAGGAAGAAGACAAACAAGAAGCTAAAACAGAGGAAGTAGCGCCTACGGAAACACCCAAAGAGGAGGTGGTAGCGGAAGAAAAAGCGGACATGCCTGCGCAAGCAGGAGAAGTCCCAAAAGAAGAAGTCGGAGCGGCCTAAATTTAAACGCTTCACTAAATAGGAGATTTTTGGTATATTTTGCGTTAGGAAGTGAAGGGTGTTTGTCGCACTCTCCACAATTTAAAAGTAAGAGAGAATTTGATAGATATGTCTGATCAAGATGCTGCATTTCTTGAGCACGTTGTGAAGTCGTTGGTTGATGTGCCGGACGCGGTCAAAATAAATCGCACGGTGGATGAAATGGGAGTTTTACTCACGCTTGATGTTGACCCAAATGATATGGGCAAGGTGATTGGCCGCTCCGGTAATACCGCCAAAGCTATTCGCACCTTGCTTCGAGTAGTGGGGATGAAGAATAATGCCAGAGTCAATTTGAAAATTAATGAGCCGGCCGGAAGCACTCGCGGTATGGGAATGGGGAATGGAATGGGAAGCAACTCCAGTGGCGCTCTTGGGGGAGGCGGAACTATGGGTGCATCCGCGAGAAGCGTTGATGATGCCATTGAAGAATTGAAAAATAGTTAAAACGCGGAAAGTCGCGCCGCGCCTGCCGGCGGGCAGGGACTAAACGTGGACTAATGCGGAAATCAAAATCGCCCCGTGAGATAGGCAAAGACGTCATCTCACGGGGCGATTTTGATTCTAGAAACAGGGGTGTATAATATTGTTTATGAAAAAGAAAGTAATTAAGAAGAAGTCGGTAGAACAAATGATTGAAAATCTAGCGAATATGACCGCTAAGGGATTTTCGGAGCAGTCCAAAGACCTTTCTCATTTCAAAAGTGAAATGCATGATTTCAAAGATGAAATGCACGATTTTAAAACAAAGACAGAACGAATCCTTTACAGTATTGATGGAAAATTGCAGATAGTAGATAAACGGCTCGACTCAATCGAAAAAGTGCTTGGGCCACTTGTTCATGTAGCGGATGCGCTTAAACGCGAATACCGTGACCATGAATTGCGTATTTCCAAATTGGAGCAGAGAGTGGGTATGTATAAATAATGGAAAGACGCGGACTAACACGTAACACAAAAACCTTTCGATATATCGAAAGGTTTTTGTGTTATTTGCATTTTTTGCCAAACCTTATAACCTAGGAATTATGACCATTATTAATGAGAAAAGGAGTATTTTATTTGGAAGTATATTATTTATCTTTAGTGGTATTTATACGGCCTACTCTGCAATTCAGGCAGATTTCTTGACTGAGATTTTTGTGTTGGGGATTATTTTTACTTTACTTTTTTATACTGTTTTTGGTGTAGTTATTTATTTTACTAAGAATCCACAGTACAAACTAAATGCAGAGAAAATTACTTTATTTAGAAATTCAATCCGTCAACAAGTGTTGCCATATCCTTATGGATTTTTTATCTCGATGTTATTTTACGAACAAATTTTCAAAATGTTTTTATCTGGAGATGTGATGATTTTTATATCCATGACAGTTATGCTTTTAGGGGCTTTGGCTACAGCATGTTTGCTTTACACTGTTCTTATTGAAACACCATTCCTCTTTCCTTATTTTAGAAGAAAAGAATTATTAGTTATTAATTTTGATAGAGAGTACACGGATTTTAATACTTTTATAAGACCTATTAAAATATCTTTTCTTACGCTAACGTATTTTATCGCATATATTGGTGTTTTTTACCCAATTATTATTTTATTATCTTATATTCCGAGCTCTGTCCCGGATATTATTATAGAATTATTTATAGTTTCTATAGCTGTTACAATGTTTTATTTTTTTGCAAAATTACATGTTTTCCTATCACGTATGATTAAGTTGGTTTTAGATAAATTAACTCACGTCAATAATTAAATATGCATTTCCATGCAATTATGCTTTTTCCGGAAATGATTGGTTCATAAATTTTAAAGATTCTCATAAATGTAAAAGCCGCTTCAGGAGAAGCGGCTTTTACATTCAGCTTTATAGCATATAATTAATACATTAGTTCATCACAGGAGGTTCCTATGCCGATATGGCTAAAGCAGTTTATTGACGAAGCCCCTCTTCGCAATTTGAAACATGCGCAAGAAATGGAAAGGAGACGAATTGCAGAAGAAAAGAAAAAGCTTGAATTTCCTGACAATGTCGGGGTTCCGCGCAGATCTCGCTTCAGGCTTCCCGAAGGTTTCGTCGAGGGTGGCGATTGAAAATTCACCCGTCACTAAAACCCCCACTTCGGTGGGGTTTTTTGTATATATCCCTTATTCGCGCGAATTAGAGAAGAGAATAAGTTGTCTTGAAGCTGTAAGCCAGAAGCTGTAAGCTAGAAACTATGATAACTTTCCACGTCGTCACATTGTTTCCGGAAATAATTAATTCCTATACAAGAGAGTCGATTTTGGCGCGCGCCATAAAGAGTAAAAAAATAAAAATTAGTGTTTATAATCCTAGGGACTTTGCCAAAGGCAAACTGCGTAAAAAATGGCACGATGGCAATGTTACAACTTATGTTGATGACAGGCCATACGGCGGGGGGCCGGGAATGGTTTTACGCGCTGAGCCGATATTGGATGCTTTAGATAAAATTTTCCTAAAAGCAAAAAGCCAAAAGCTAAAACCTTCTGTGATTTTGACAACGCCCGGCGGAAAGCAATTTAGTAATGTAGAGGCAGAAAAACTTAAAAACAAAAAAGACATAATAATTATTTGTGGCCGATATGAGGGGGTTGATTCTCGGGTGTCTAAAATATTTAAAGCAAAAGAATATTCGGTGGGTCCCTATGTTGTAACCGGCGGGGAAGTCCCGGCGCTTATTATGATTGATGCAATTTCGCGCCGTGTGCCTGGTGTCTTAAATAAACAAGAATCTCTGGAAGAAAACCGCATCTCAAGCTCTGAAATATACACGCGCCCTGAAACACTAGAATGGAAAGGCAAGAAATACCGTGTACCGAAAATTCTAACCTCCGGCCATCAGGCCAAAATCGACGAGTGGAAAAAAAGTAAAAATTAAGAAAACATAGGGTGGTTTTTGTCAAAAGAATCCTTCTCTTGACAAGTTATTTTATAGGAATAATCTTTAAAGGTAAGTGAGCAGTTTGACTTCTGGGGGGTCTTTATTCTTGTCACTTTCAATATATATGAAGCAAACAACATTCAATGTTTATGGTTTACTTTTTGTGATTTCAGCTATTTTTGGCTTTACATCTCCGGTAGTCGCCGCACCCGAGGTTCCTTCTTCTCCTTTTCCGGTTGTAATCACTATCGGTGATTTGACTCAAACCTATGATAGCGAGGCTAAGGTCGTTTCAATTGAGGTAGATGTTCCAGAAGTATCGGTTGATGTAACTTACGACGGATCATCAACTCCACCGACGCAAGCCGGCGCATATGATGTCGTGGCAACGGTTTCCGATACAGAAACTTATAGCGGTAGCTCAAGCGACACCCTGACCATTTTACCGGCATCTCTTACCGTAAGCGGTGTTTCGGCAAGTGATAAAATTTATGATGGTAATATTTTGGCAGAAATCGATGTTAGTGATGTATCTTTAAGCGGCACAATTTTCGGTGATATAGATGACGTTTCTCTAGATGATGCATTAGGAGCAACTGGCGCTTTTGAAGATAAAAATGCCGGTTTCGAAAAGACAGTGACAATTTCCGGTT
>CAYHJR010000065.1:0-4734 GCA_964357075.1 uncultured Candidatus Saccharibacteria bacterium | reverse complement strand
AATGCGCATAGTCCTCAATTAAGAGGAGTGCCATATGTATCTGAACTTATGCATATTATTACTTATTCCCAAGCAATGCGGAAACCCTCTTCCCAACTGGCGGATGGCTAGAAAAAGCACGGTCTATGAATGTAAAAATTCCTTTTTTATCTTCCAAATCAAATGGGTCGGAAATAAATAAATGCGCCGTGGCGTGCGACGGCCTTTGCATTGGCCCAACATGAGCCGAAATTTTTTGTAAAGCAGAAGCTAGCCCTTCAGGGTAGCGCGTTAAAAGAACGCCGGAAGCATCCGCCAGAAACTCACGCTTTCGGGAGATCGCAAAATGAATGAGGCGGGCAATTAATGGCGCAAAAATTGCCAAAATAATTCCCGCTATAAAGGCGATTGCTTGTACTTTGTTCCCTTCCCTATCGCTTCCGCCAAATCGCGCGCTTCGCAAAAAGATGTCGGATAAAATTGCCACAAAGCCAACCAAAACAACGGCAATAGTCGCAATCAACATATCGCGATTGCCAATGTGAGAAAGTTCGTGCGCTAAAACTCCCTCCAGTTCTGTTTTGTTTAAAATTTTTAAAAGTCCGGAGGTAACAGCCACGGCCGAATGTTCCGGATTTCTTCCTGTGGCAAAAGCGTTCGGCGAGAGGTCTTCAATCACATAAAGTTTTGGCATCGGAAGCCCTGCGGTAATGGAAAGATTTTCCAGAGAATTCCAAAGTTCGGGATATTCATTTTGCGCCACCGGCTTAGCGCCCGTCATCTTGATTACCAATTTATCAGACCACCAATAACTTCCTACATTCATCACAATACTAAAGCCAACCGCGACATATAAAATTATGGGACTGCCATAATAAGCGGAAACCGCCCAACCCAAAGCAATCACCACAACAAAAAACGTCAGCATCAGAGCCCAGGTCTTTTTTATATTAGCGTCTTTATGCGAATAAATTGTTGCCATAACAAAAGCTTTCAGTTGCTAGCTATCAGCCACTAGCTTTTTTTTATTTAAGCTGAAAGCCGAGAGCTGAAAACTAAAAGCTAACTTTAACTGGATTTTTGGCGGCGGCCGCTTCGTCTTGGTCGAGTTCAAAGAATTCCATTTTGGCGAAGGTGAACATTCCGGCCACAATATTTCCCGGAAATTGCTCAATGCCGGTGTTTAAATCCATCACCGCGCCATTATAAAATCGGCGGGCGGCTTGTATTTTATTTTCGGTGTCGGAAAGCTCGCTTTGTAATTGCGCGAAATTTTGATTGGCCTTAAGTTCCGGATAGGCCTCGGCAACGGCAAAAAGCGATTTCAAAGCGCCACTTAACATATTTTCCGCTTGCCCTTTGGCTTCAGCCCCTGTTGCCGAAATTGAAGCGGCGCGGGCTTTGGTGACATTTTCAAAAGCGGTGCGCTCGTGCGTGGCATAACCTTTAACGGTATTTACTAAATTCGGGATAAGGTCGTATCGGCGCTTTAGTTGAACATCAATATCGCTCCAGGCCTCTTTACCGCGATTAACTAGCGTTACAAAACGGTTGTACATCATCACTCCCCACAAAACCAAAACTACAGCTACTCCCAAAATTACATAAAGTAATGTCATGTTTTTTTAATTAGGATTATTTAATTACGAAAAGCATAGCAGATTTTTTTGAAAAGTCCAGATAACAAAATTTTAAAAGCTTGCTTTTTTTTATATTTGTGATATAGTTTGGGGTGGCAAAAGAGAAGTTCCTACGAGATAGTCGTCCCTACAATCGAGGAGGTAAAAAATGGACGAATTGTTTGATTTATTCGAGGAAATCGGCGAGAAAGCCAGGAAGCATGTCTGGCCCATCGTGAGTATCACCATCGTGATCGCCGTGGTATTGGTCCTCGGAGGTTGCGCGACCACTGAAGACGGTCGCCCCCCACTGATTAGCTCGGGGCGAGGGCTTCAGATTCTCACCAACGGCAAAGTGGTCGCCGTCAGCGACTACAATCCGGGGCAAGATCCGAAGATGAGGCCGATCGGCTGGGAAAGCCAACTGATAGCCAACGCCAACCACGCAACCATCAACCAGCCAGCGGAAGAGGAGCGAAGGACCTCCCCGAAACTGGAAACCGCTAACACGCCGTCCCCCCTCGCCCTGGTGGATGCGGTGGTCGAAGAACTCCTGGAAATCGCCGGGGACATCAAGACCGGCATACAGAAGTTTTTCAATTCTTTGAAACCGGGGTGATCTCGCCCCGGAACGCCAACTGGCGGAGCGCAACGCTCCGCCAATTTTCTTTTCCAAATACTATATACGCTATACAAAATACAAACTTAGTATCCCATTCCTCCCATCCCACCCATTCCAGGAGCGCCACCTTCTTCTTTTTCTTCTTTTGGTTCTTCGGTTATGGCAACTTCCGTTGTGAGTAAAATGGCGGCGGCGGAAGCGGCATTTTCAACGCCAGAGCGCGTCACTTTGACCGGGTCCACTATTCCCGCCAGAATCATATCGGGAACCATTTTATCCGAAAGCGCGTCATACCCGGCATTTCCTTTACCCTCTTTCACTTTCTCCACAATAACCGCGCCGTCATCTTTTCCGGCATTTATGGCAATTTGTCTAAGCGGAATTTCCAGCGCCTTCAAAACCAAATTGACTCCGACTTCAAATTCTTTTTCAAAATTTCCGCTTTCTGCTTTCGGCATTTTAGCCAAAACTTTCTCGGCCGCTTTTATAAGCGCCACGCCGCCACCCGCCACAATCCCCTCATCAATTGCCGCTTTAGTGGCATTAACCGCGTCCTCAATCTTCAATTTCAAATATTTCATTTCGGATTCTGTGGCCGCGCCAACTTTAATTATGGCCACACCGCCCATAAGTTTGGCGATGCGCTCGTCCAATTTTTCTATATCAAACTTGGAATCGGTGTTTTTCTTTTGAGTTTTAAGCTGATTAACACGCGCTTCAATGTCAGATTTTTTGCCTTTTCCTCCAACAATAATAGTGTCATCTTTAGTGGCAATAACTTTCTGCGCGTGGCCCAAAGAAGTTAGGTCGGCTTTTTCAAGCGTCACTCCCGTTTCGTCAGAAATTACCGTGCCACCCGTTGTCACTGCTATGTCAGAAAGTAAATCTTTTTTCCTGTCGCCATAACCGGGTGATTTGACCGCCAAAACATTGAATACGCCGCGCAATTTATTAACAACAAAAGTAGTCAGTGCTTCCCCGTCCACATCTTCGGCAATAATAACCAATTCCTTTCGGCCGGTCGTCGCCACCTTTTCCAAAAGCGGCAAAATTTCTTTGACCGAAGAAATCTTTTTATCGGTTATAAGAATCGAAGCATCCTTGTATTCCGCCTCCATTCTCTCTCCATCAGTAATCATATAGGGCGAAACATAACCTTTATCAAATTGCAGTCCTTCCACGAATTCCGCCTCAACGCCAAATGATTGCGACTCTTCAACTGTCACTACCCCGTCTTTGCCAACTTTTTTGATGGTGTCGGCGATAATTTTTCCAACATCGCGGGACTCGGCGGCAATATTTGCCACTTGAATGATTTCTTCGTCGCTTTTTATGGGCTTAGCCATTTTCTTTAATTCCGAAACAACCGCGCTTGCGGCGGCTTCAATGCCATGACGAATTCCCATTGGATTAACTCCCATCGCCGCTTGCTTTACTCCTTCTTTGATTATGGCTTGGGCGATTATGGTTGCAGTTGTGGTGCCGTCTCCGGCGTTATCGTTGGTCTTGCTAGCAACCTCTTTGACGATTTCGGCGCCCATATTTTCAAACTTATCCTTAAGCGTAATTTCTTTGGCAATGGAAACGCCGTCATTCGTAATTGTCGGCGCGCCGTATCCTTTGTCCAAAACGGCGTTTCGTCCGCGGGGCCCTAATGTAATTTTGACAGCGTCCGCCACGGCGTCTACTCCGCGAGCAAGAGCGTTTCTGGCTTTTTCTTTATAGAGAATCTGTTTGGCCATAGATTTTAATTAGTTAATTAAAAATAAAACTTAAAACATGGAACATGGAATCTTAGGAAAAACGCTCTGCGTTCTATGTTCCATCGCAGTTTTGAACCATCAGATGTTCAAAACTGCAATGATTTCTGATTCGCGAACAATCACATACTCTTCATCTTTGATTTTTATCTTATCGCCCCAGGTATAAAGCACTGTTTGTCCGACTTGAACCGAAACAGGCACACGCACCCCATCATCTACTTTGCCCGGACCAACCGCCACCACCTTCCCTCTTTTTCCGCCTTCGTCTTTGGAAGAATCCGGAATAATGATGCCGGAGGCGCTGGTTTTAAACATTTCTTCTTCGCCCAATTCTTTTATTAAAATTCTGTCCCCCAAAGGCACTATCGGGGCATTGCTCTTTTTGGGCGCTGTCTTCGGAACTACTTTTTTAGAGCTTTTTTTAGATGATTTTTTTACCGTTTTTTTTGCTTTTTTTGCCATCCCATTGAAAATTAAACTTATAATGTTTCTACTATTTTGATTCATTGCCTTCGCTTCTAACTTTACTTCTTAATACCTCCCTGCTGATTTTCCCTGCCCGCGCCACGGCAGGCGGGTAACGGGACAAGTATAAAGATGAAAACAGCTAGTGGCCAACACTATTAATAACGACCAAAACGAACCCTAAAGTGATGCGATTATAGTTACGCAAAAGCCCCCCGTCAAGCGCGGACGCTGCATAAGTTCAGATACATATGGCACTCCTCTTAATTGAGGACTATGCGCATTT
>CAYHJR010000064.1:0-4749 GCA_964357075.1 uncultured Candidatus Saccharibacteria bacterium | reverse complement strand
AAGGATTTCTTCGCTTTTTCATGACGTTTCTAAGCCGGAAACACGTCGCTTTTCACGTGAAAAGAATGATTACACGTTTTACGGCCATGATGTTGTGGGAGCTAAATTGACAAAGAAGATACTTGCTGAATTAAGGTTTCCCGTGAAACAGATAGAAAAGATAGTTAAATTGGTGCGCTGGCACATGTTTTTCTCCGACCCAGAGCAAATAACTCTTTCCGCCGTTCGTCGGCTTATATCAAATGTTGGCAAAGAAGATGTCTGGGAGCTTATGAATCTCCGTATTTGCGACCGTATCGGCACTGGGCGACCCAAGGAGAACCCCTATAGGTTCAGAAAATACAAGTCAATGGTGGAGGAAGCCCTGGAAGACCCGGTAACGGTTGGAATGCTTAAAATAAGGGGGGATAGGATAATGGAGGTACTTGGCATAACCCCAGGACCCAAAATTGGCTATATTTTGCACGCTTTATTTGAAGAAGTGCTTGAAAAGCCGGAATTAAACGATATTCCATACCTTGAAAAGAGAGCGGGAGAGCTTGAAAAATTACCGATTAGCGAATTAGAGAAATTAGGAAAGCAAGGAAAAGAAAAAAAAGAGGAGGAACAAGAGAAAAAAATCAAAGAAATACGCGGTAAATACTTTGTAGAATAATTGATTTTTAAGGAGTAAAATGACTGTAAAATCTTCACCCAGCACCTTTTCACGGGAAACAAGTCGCAAGTCCCCAAGGTTAAACCTTGGGGATTTGGGACTTGAATCATTGTGGAACAGGAATATCTTGGTTTTCCGAGATAAACCCCAGAAATAACTAAAGCCACCGAACAATCGTCGCTGTTTCAAAGAACTCGGATTCTGAAGTGGGAATCCGTGAAAATAACAGCTGCGGCTGAATGCGGTGGCCTTGTTTTGGTCATTGAGGAGAATCCCAGGAACCCAATTTGGATTGTAAAATTCATAATCCAGATTCCAGTGGGATTGCGTCTAGAGAGCTTTATTCTGTAATCCTGTGATGATATACAGCGCTCTGGACGCAATCCCTAAATTAAGTTTGAGGTTATGTGATTTATTTACAAATCATTTTGGCCCAAGAATTCCTTATGACTTTGTTGTCCTTCAAAAGAGTTTAAAGGACAGAAGGAAGGAGAAGGTTGTCGTCTGATAACCTTCTAAAAAATTGTGTAAAGAACCTGCCTTAATGGCCTGTCTTTTATTGTACTCCTGATAAAAGACACGTAAAGGACATTGGGTGTGGATAACAAAAATTAGCTGTTAGGTTTTAGGTTTCAGATTTGGGAAATTCAACTGTAGGCAGGTATTTCCAGCACATTTCAAATATCTCTCTGAACATCTTTGCAAATTCAACACTTTCTACTATCACTATCTGCTCCGCGCCAATAAGATCAATTCTTACAAAATCTTCCCCAGCATCAATTGAAACATCGGCATTGTAAAGTTCTTTTGGTAAAAACTTTAAATTTTTAAGTTGAGACCTTCCATATTTTTCGAGTAAATTTTTTAATACTTTATCCGTATTGTCGGGAATTACCGTAAAGCCCCTTGCTGTAATACCGTGTTTAATGTAGTAATCATTCCATTCGTCGAATAACTCCGATACTTCTGGGGTTGCTGTGCGTCCAGCGGCAAAAAAACCAACCAACTCCTTCCCACGCAATTCTTTTTCTTTATACCAAAGCGCCTGGCGCATGCCGGATATTCCTTCAAAATACATTGTTCGGGCCTTTGATTTATCGAAATTCCTATACAAAGAAGCTAGCTCGGGAAGTAAGTTTTTTACTGTCAAAAGTTTTTGCTCCGCATTATTATAAAAATCTTCAGGAGATCGCGGAGCAAAAAGTTGTTTTTTCTCCCTTGGAACTTCAATTGCCAATCCTTTTTCTATGAGTTGGCCCAAAATTACATAGGTAGTTGGTTTTTTAAGCCCCGATTTGTTGGCCACGCTATAGGCGGAAGCTCTCCCAAGCTGAAGTAGGGCCACATAAACTTGTGCCTCTTTTTCGGTGAGCCCCAAGGGAGTTAATTTCTTAGCTATTTCATCCACTTCATAAGTTTATATCTTATTTATAGAATAGTCAATAATTTTGATGACAAATTGCATTATTACAATAATACGTTGTAAAACATAACTCAAATCAAGTATTTATCTTTGAAACCTAGACATATATCTTGACTATTTAGCAAATTACTGATATTATGTTCGCAGATAAGTAGCACATTGAATATCGCGGATATCCGCAACCGCACCTCGGGTACTGGGGTAGGGAGATGACATGAGCAAATTCGTAGTGTACCGGGTAGTCGAAGATCGCATAAACGAAGGTAACGCTGAAAAACACACCTTCACCAGCCAGGAGCTGGAAATCTTCGATACCCTCGATGAAGCTGCTTTTTTTGCAAACAAGCAGCTTGTCGCCATCACCACGGAATGTCACACGTATTTGTTTAGAGCAAATGCGGTCACTCGCGTCGGGTGTGGCACAGTAATCGTGCGCGCACAAGACGTCCGAGACGGTGGTGGTGATGTGCCAATCAGGGAAATTCACTGCGAGAACTTAGCGCACTATGGCATTAAGGAGATCGGGGATCTCATGTATCCCATCGCTTCTCCTGATTGCTATCCTGCAAAAGGTGTTCGTTGGACACCTCGCAGATAAATTCCCACACGCTGACCCCAGTCTGACAGCGTGAAATAAATAAATGGGGAAGAGTCTGGCGCGTACCGCGCGCATAGGCCCGACGAGAGGACATAAAAGACTGAAAACCTCGTTAAAGCTTTCCGGTAGATACGCTTAAACTACCCGCCGACCCTCGCGTGAGAGTGGTAATGGCAAGCGGTCAGAAATTGCTTGCCATCTTTATAAAGTTTCTGAAACGGTTCGGGAACTTTTAGAGATTAGTTCTTTGAATAATTGGTTGGTGAAATTAGTTCGTACTCGGTTGCGAGTTTATTCCACTAACCAAAGGAGAAATGTAATGAAAGCCATTGTGGAATTTGTTAGCGGGTCTTGGCAACTAAAATTGCCGTGCGGGGATTCAATCAAGGTCTCCGGTTTGTGGGCACAAGTCCCGCAGATTTGCCCGGTGTGCAAAAAAACATTCGTACACCTCTCGGTCAAAAGAGTGCCGACATGGGAAGAAACGCAACCCACAGAAGCAGTGAGAGTGCGGTGTTAGCACACGCGGAGAGTTCCGCGTTATAAATACTTCGCCAAGGTAACCGGCGGGTAGGTTCCAAATGAAGAGTGGCTTCGGTTGCTCTTTTTCTTTTTCCAAACTCCAAATATTCTATTCTCTAATTCGCGCGAATTAGAGAATGGAGACAACGTGAGGTGCTATGAGGTTTTTTTGACTATATATCTATATTACTGTTATAGTGGTTCTATGAAATTCACAGCTAACTATAAAAAAAGTGGCGGGTGGTACTTGGGGTGGGTAGAAGAAGTACCTGGCGTAAACACACAAGGCAAAACTCTTGCGGAAACAAAATCTAATTTACGAGAAGCACTCACTTTGATCTTAGAAACAAATCGCCTAATCAATAAGCCTACCGGAAAAATAGTCCGCGAAACTGTAACGATTTAGTTTTCCCTAACATGAAAAGAATAAACTTGGTGAGATTTTTACTCAAACAAGGATGTGTTTTTGTGCGCGAAGGAGCAAAACATAGTGTTTACTTTAATCCAGAAAATAAAAGAATCTCAACTATTCCTAGACACAATGAGATAAATGATTTTCTGGCACGAAAAATCTGTCGCGATCTTGGCATTAAAGAATTTTAAATACCAGTCAGTAATCACAAACTAATATCCAATAAAATCGGGTAGTGGTTCTAAATATTAATTTCCATCAATATCGGACAGTGGTCGGAGCCATAAAATTCATATATAATTTCGCCTTTTTTAACATAACAATGTCCTCTAGTCACGGATTTTCCATTTTTCTTTGTCTTTGTGTCAAAGAAAAATTCGGCCAATCTGCCATTTATAATTGCAAAAGCCCAACTCATAATTATTTATAAATGTTATGGTCTCCTATCATAAGTAGGATAACTTCACCATTTGAAAGATAATCAAAAACAACACGGTTTTTGAAATCAACCGAAAATCCGTAGTATTTCTTAATCCTTCCTTTTAATTTGTGTACCTTGAGGAATTGGTGGTTTTTGACATCTTTGAATAATTCAATTCTTACAAGTGTTTCTTCTTGCAAATCAGTCGGCAACTTTTTAAGCATCCGAAGAAATTTTGGGGTATAAGCAACTTTCATGCTTAAAACTTTTTCATAAGTTTTCGAATGTCGCCTCGCAAAATTTTTCCTTCATCTACTTCTCGTTGGGCCTCAAGTACCGCTTGCACGGCTTCTTCTTCTTCCATTGCTCTTATGGCACGACGAACAACATCAGCTTTATTGGCCGCGCGACCGCTTTTTACTTGATTATTTATAAACTTCTCCAAATCTGGAGTGAGGGGGACCGATAGGGTAGACATAACGGTTAGTGGTTATTTAATAATGTATGATATTATCATATTAAATTATAGTACAATGTCAAGTAAAATTGGGCAGTGGTCGGAGCCATAAAGGTTATCCAGGATTTCGGCTTTTTTTACTTTTTTGACCAGATTGTTGCCGATGAAAAAGTAATCTATGCGCCAGCCGACATTCCTTTCGCGCGAGCGGGTTTTCATGTCCCACCAGGAATAGCGGTCGGCTTCGGGGTGGAACTGTCG
>CAYHJR010000063.1:0-5206 GCA_964357075.1 uncultured Candidatus Saccharibacteria bacterium | reverse complement strand
CAATGTGCCTGATGGCGCCAAATCGTTGGCATTAATTATGGATGACCCGGATGTGCCAAAACAACTTCGCCCTGACGGCGATTCAATCAAATGTAATAAGCGAGGCGATTCTCGTTGGTCTTTACGACAGGACTAAAACGACGCGACAAAACAATTAACCCGACACAAATATACGAATGAACGCGAATGATACGAATAAAAGTAATTTTATTTTGTATGTGAAAACTGGCTGTCCGTATTGCGCGGCCGTAATTAACAAAATGGAAGATTTGGGCCTATCTTGGGAAGAAAAAAATGTGGCTGATTTTGGCGTTTATGATGAATTGTCAAAAAGGGGAGAAAAGAGACAAGAGCCGTATTTAGTTGATAGAAATACCGGTATTGAAATGTATGAATCCGGCCCAATAATTGATTATCTTGAAAGAAACTATAGTAAATAGGGGAATATTGGTCAGGGTTTCCGTAACCGCGGGGGTTTCTCGCGAGTTTGTATCGGAGAAAGGGGACGGCCGGTTTACGGTCTCGGTTTCCCCGAAAGCAAAAAAGGGATTGGCGAACGCGCGTGTCAAAGAACTTTTGGCAAAACACTTTGGTGTTTTGCCAAAAAACGTGGTTCTGCAAAAGGGTCATTCTTCGTCCCGCAAGCGGTTCCTTATTTATGGGCCTAAATGATACAATGAGCGGAAGTCAGTTATGTTTTGATACATGGTTAATTTAATGAGTTTTAGTGTTACCAGTATATTTAACCGCGAAAGACGCCGCCCTTTAATGGACATGGGAGCGGCGCGATTTTGCCAAATCGTATGACGCAGATTAATATACGCGCCAATAATATTGAATTAACGGCACCCATTGAAGAGTATATTTATAAAAAAGCGGAAAGTTTCGACAAGTATTTAAAGGAAGATAGCGCGGCGCGCTTGAGTGTAGAAGTTGCTAAAACAACCATGCATCATAAGCAAGGTGATGTTTTCCGCACCGAGTTTAATCTTGCAATTAGCGGAGCCCAGCTTCGCGCGGAAGCGGAAACGGGAGACCTTTATGCCGCGCTTGATGAAGCCAAAGATGAGCTTCTTTCGGAACTGCGCAACCATAAAGACAAGCGGCTGACCCTTCTGAAGCGCGGACACCAGAGAATAAAGGAGTTTTTGAGAAGGTTTAAGTAATGGTAATATGGACGGATTATGCTAAACAGAAAAATTTCATTCGGAGTGTCTTGGTCTTTGATCGGTTGCGCCGCGATTTTTTGTTTTTACACCGCCCAACTTTTGATTATAGTTTCTGAAAGCCCTATTGGCTTATTGGCAATAGCTTCAACGGTTCCTGAAGAAAATAGCGCTAGAATAAATTTAATAAATAAGAAAGAAAATGTAATGAAAATCTCAACGAATTACGGTGACATAGAAGTAGAGCTTTATCCTGAGAAATCGCCAAAGACCGTGGCCAATTTTGAAAAATTAGCCAAAGCCGGATTTTACGAGGGCATTAAGTTTCATCGCGTTATTAAAGGTTTTATGATCCAAGCTGGGGACCCATTTTCCAAAGACGATTCAAAGAAGAGTCAGTGGGGGACCGGAGGGCCGGGATATAAGTTTGCCGATGAACTTAAAGGAGATGAAAAATATACGCGCGGTATTTTGGCAATGGCGAATGCCGGACCAAATACCAATGGCAGTCAATTTTTCATAATGCATCAGGACCAGGGACTACCGCCCGCCTACACTGTTTTTGGCCGCGTTGTTTCAGGAATTGAAGTGGTGGACAAAATCGCCAATGTGCCGACTTATTTGCCGAATCAAGTGGATAGACCACTCACGGATGTGGTAATTCAGGGAATTTTAGGCAATTAATTTCCGCGCAGGAAGTCGTTATAATCCATTTCGTGGCCGCTCTCTGGAACTACGGAGAGAACGTGGAATTCACCGTTTTCATATTGCGCCTCCTTTATTTTTACTCTCGTTTGGGCGCCTTTTTTATCGACAAAAAAATAAACCCCCGGCCAAATGTCGTATGCCAAATATTTTAAATAGTTCTGATAGGAGTTGTCTTCCAGAGAAATCAGCCCGTCTTCTTTTGTAATTTTTTTAGTGAAAGTGGCTTTGTCGTGGTTCTGTTCTTTTGGCGTTATTTTTCCGTCCAGCCAATCCGGAATAGTTTTGGCAAGGAGCGCGCCGCCGCGGCGCGCTAATTCCAATGTGAGTTCCGATGTTTTCATTTGCTCGTTGTGTTCGGTGTCATAATACGTTTGCGCTAAAATCGGTCCATGGTCCATTTTTTCATCCAAGAGCATAATGGAGACGCCGACTTCCTGCTCGTCGTTTAAAATTTGAAATTCTATTGGAGAGGGTCCGCGATACTTAGGCAAGAGCGACGGGTGCACGTTTAGTGTCCCCTTTGAAGGAATATTCAAAATCTCTTTGGGAATTATTTTGCCGTAGGAAGCGACGATAAACAGCTGGTAGCTTTTAGCTTTTAGCTTTTGGATAAAATCGGAATCGAGTTTTTCGGGCTGAATGATTTCAATATTATTGAGTTGTCCCCATTGTTTTGCGGGCGGGGCAGTCATAATCGTACCGCGCCCCTTCGCGCGGCTCGGCGCGGTCACAATTATTTTTGGCAAATAACCAGCCGTTTTTAACTCCTCCAAAACCGCAACCGAAAACTCGTCGCTACCAAAGAAAACGAAAGACGTTGATCTATTGTTCATAAATCTTAAATCTTATTTCTTAATTCTCCCACTCTGCTTTTCCGGCGGAATATTTTCAATATCTTTGGCTTTATCAATGAAAAGGATGCCATTCAAATGGTCTGTTTCGTGTTGAAAAATTTGGGCCAAAAGGCCCGATGCTCCCAATTCAAATCTGACACCGTGTTCGTTGTAGGCATTTATTTTTACTTTTCTGGCGCGTTCGACTCTACCGTAAAGCCAGCGCACCGAAAGGCACCCTTCTTCCACATATTCTTTTTCTCTGGAAAAGCGAGTTATTTCCGGATTTATAAACACCAAATTTTTTTCGGCCACTTTTTTCTTGCCGGCTGTATTTTTGGTGTCTTTGAGAATTTCAAAAACTTTGTGCGAGACCACAAAAATACGCAAAGGTGTATCAATCTGCGGGGCGGCTATAGCTACTCCGTCCTCTTGTGATTCCAACGCCTTTTTCATTGTCACGATGATTTTTTTTATTTTGGGCGAACTAATCTCGCTCGTTTTTACCGCTTTGGCCATTAAGCGAAGCGCGGGAGCGTTTTTCTGAACTATTCGAATCATGAAAAGTATTATATAGCTTCCAGCCGTTAGCTTCTAGCTTTTGGTTTTTTATATTAAAATTTTCTTATCTCTTTAAGCTAATAGCTAATAGCTGAAAGCTAAAAGCTACAATATTGATTCGGGAGCAACCTCGATTCTGATTGATGGCGGAAGAGAGCGTATATAATCGGAAAGCGCCGTCTTTTCCGGCTCGCTTTTTGGTTTTCTTAGAATGGCCGTTAAGACGACGCCATTTCTTCCGGGAGTGAACACCGGAAAAATTTCAAAGTGTCCCAAACTTTCGTTTTTAATCACTGGTTCGGCTATTTTTACGACAGTTTCTTTCTTGCCCTCTATAGAAAATTTTATGAGCGTCTCAAATGGGGGATAGCGGAATATTTGCCGACTTTCCAATTCTTGCCGATAGAAGCTGTTGTAATCGCCGCGCATGGCGTTTTGCAAGAGAAGCGAGTCGGCCTGTCTGGTTTGTAGAATAAAATTCAATTTGCTACGTTCGCGCATATATTGAATTATGGAGAAAATCCGTTCCTGAATTTTAAAATCAGGCAGGGCAAAAAGAGAGTCAAGCGAGACAGCAATTGAGTTCTCAACCTTTTTATGAAGGTATGATAACGCCATTTCTGTGCCGATTAAAATACCGCCGCCTTTCATAAATTTATCTATTATTTCGCGCGCTCTTTTGCCGGTTTTGACCGTGTCTTTGGAAACTATGTAAAACGGGCTTTTGGGGAAAAGGACCTTGATACTTTCAACCGCTTTTTCAATGCCGATTCCGAAAGCCCGCAAATCCCAAGAACCACAGGCGCGGCAAGTTTCTTTGGCGTCGCGCTTTTTGCCGCAATGATGACACAGAAAATATGGTTCTTTTCCTTCGTGAAGCACTACGGGTGAGTGGCAGAAATGGCACTCCACTATTTGTCTGCAATCTTTGCAGATAGTGATAGAAGAGAGTCCGCGCCTTGTGGCAAAAAGAAAAACCCGCTCATTGTTTTTTATGGAGTTTTGAATTAAAGAAACAGCTTCTTTGCTTAACACATCCTCTGTTCCTTCGCTTTTTGAAGAGTCCCTAGAAGATTTTTTTTTCATATCGACAAGCGCGCAATTGGCCGTCGTTGTAATTCGCATTTTTGACTGCGGCAAACGATTGATTTCGGCATTCTCAATGCGGAAGGTGGTTTCCACTCGCAGCGCGGTGTCGGCAAAAAGGCAGGGCATTTCGTACAATCGCGCCAAATTTTCCGCAAAAAGGCGCGCGTCGGGGTAGGGCCTTTTCAAACTCTTATAAAAACGGGCGGATTCTTTTTCCATGATAATAAGACCAAGGTCGCTTCTTGGAATAGTGAGCGATTGAGGCGTGCTCAAAATAAGCACCGGGTGTTTTTCTTTTAAGGCATTTTTCCAAGTCGTCTGAATTTCTTTGTCGCTTTTGAGCGAACTCAAACCGAAAGTATAATTTTCAATTCCGCGCGATAATTCATTCTGGAGACGCGTTAAATCTTCAAGTGTGGGAAAACAAATAAAAACGGAGCGCTTTCTAGCGAAGTATTCGCGTATTAACCCCTTATATTCGAGTATTCGCTCTTCCTCGGTGCCTTGAAACGCCAGAAGCTCGAATTTATTTTTGACCTGAAGAGGATTAATTTTGATACCGTGTCCGGATTCCAGAATCGCCGAAGGCGTGTAATTTGAAAGTATCGCTCCGAGATTGGTGTAAAAAAAATCGGCTGTTTTTCGGGCGGCTTCAACCGTTTCTTGATAATAAAAAGTGGAGGGGTTTATTGAAGAGAGTTTTTTTAGAGAGTACGGAGCCCCTTTTACGGATTGCTTTTCCTTTTGAAGCGCGGATACTTCAAGCACAATCGCCGAAACGTTTTTACCGCGCAAGGGAACTTTAATCAAAGACCCGAGAGGCACATTTTGTTTTGAAAAATAAGAGAA
>CAYHJR010000062.1:0-5381 GCA_964357075.1 uncultured Candidatus Saccharibacteria bacterium | reverse complement strand
AACGCACCCAAAGTTTAACATAGGGTAATCAAGTATATAGTTCCCATGTTTTTCCGGTTGTCTTTTTTTCCATTACAGGTTATAAGTTACGGGTTATATTTATATGCACGACCACAACCACAAACACCCGCACGACGACCACAATCATGGTCAAAGCGGCCACAAACACACCGAGAAACTTTTTGAGAATCTAAAGACAGAAAAGCTCCCGGGAAGTACCGTCGCAATTACCGGAGGAATTACCAAAGAGGCGCTTATGTTTTTCTATAGCGACGCCCTTAATCATTTTAAAAAAGAAGTGGAACTGCCCGGGTTCCGCAAAGGACATGTGCCGGAAAAAACTATTATCGAGAGAATCGGCGAATTATCCATCCTTGAGAGAGCCTGGGAAATGGCTTTGCAAAAAAGTTATCCGCAAATTCTTCTTGAAAGCAAAATAGAACCGTTGGGGAATCCCGAAATTTCAATCACCAAACTGGCACTCGGTTCCGCAATGGAGTTCAAAATAGTTATAGCAACTTTTCCGGAATTCAAATTGCCCGATTACAAAACCATATCCAAAAAATCCGCTGTTAAAGAAATCGTTGCGGTAACGGAAAAAGAAATCGCTGACGCCATTGATACAATATTAAAAATGAAAAAAAATGAGTCCGCCCCGACAAAAGTCGGGGCGGACGAAACCCCTCACTTGCGGACAAGTGAGGGCGAAATTCCAACGCTTACTGATGATTTCGTCAAAACACTGGGTAAATTTGAAAACGTGGCTGATTTCAAAATAAAATTGAAAGAAAATATTCTTAAAGAAAAAGAATTGAAAGCCAAAGAGAAAAACCGTCTTTCCATAATCAAAGCCGTGATTGAAAAAACGGAAATGGCACTCCCCCGCGTCATTGTGGAAAGTGAATTGGATAGAATGTTGGGACAAATGAAAGATGATATTGAGCGAATGGGGCTAAAAATGCCGGATTATTTGAAGCGCATCAACAAAACCGAAAATGATTTGAGAAAGGACTGGGAAAAAGACGCCATAGAGCGCGCCAAAATGGAGCTAATAATTGATTCAATCGCCCGCGAGGAAAAAATTATTGCACCCGAGGAGGAGGTGGAAAAAGAAGTTAAACATTTGAGCGAGCACTATTCTGAAACTGACCCAATCCGCGCCCAATCCTACTTCCGCCACGTCATCAAAAACGAGAAAGTATTTGAATTCTTGGAAAACCCAAAATAAAAGTGTATTATGGAACATATAAGCTAATTACAAAAAATATGGAACCTAAAGAGCCTGGATTTGGTGAAAGCATACCGGAAGGAGAGCAAATGAAAATAGGGAGACTAAACCCTCTTCAAGAAAACCCTATAATTATTGAGGCCCTGAAGCGTCATCGTGGAGATGCAGAGCTGGCTTTTCTGGAACTTGCTAAGGGTGATTTGAATGACCCTGAAGTTAGAGCCTGTCTTGCTCGTTTACTTCATGAGTGGGATAAATTTTCAAAAAACGAAAGGGGGACGGAAACTGTTCATTAAAACAATCTAAAAAATATGTCTATACTTGTTCCAACAGTCATAAAAAAGAGTGCCGATGGGGAGAGGGCTTATGATATTTATTCGCGTCTCTTGGAAGACAGGATAATTTTCCTAGGCGGAGGGATTGACGACAATGTGGCCAACATTGTTATTGCCCAACTTCTATTCTTGGAGTCAATTGATGCCAAGAAAGATATTTATCTCTACATTAATTCTCCCGGTGGCCACGTTTCAGCCGGGCTCGCCATTTTGGACACTATGAATTATGTCAAACCAAATGTAGCCACTGTCTGTGTGGGCATCGCCGCCTCCGCCGCCGCTGTCATACTTTCGGCCGGTGAAAAAGGCAAACGTTTTGCGCTTCCTAACGCCGAAGTAATGATTCATCAGCCGTGGGGCGGAGCCGAGGGCCAAGCAACTGATATTGAAATAGCCGCCAAACACGTTATAAAAACCCGCGAGACCTTAAACAAAATTCTAGCCAAAAATACCGGCCAGCCGCTTTCCAAAATTGAGAAAGATGTTGACCGCGATTACTATATGTCGTCGGACGAAGCCAAAAAATACGGCATAATCGACGAAATACATAAAACCAGCAAATAAACCGATGCCCAAAGCCCCACCCCAGTTTGCCAAAAGCAAACTGGGGTGGGGCTTTGCATTTTTCGCCCCTTTCCGCTAAGATAAGCTCATTACCAAATTTAGCAATAAAAGCCTGTTTTATTCCACGACTTTCTGCTTTTTCCGAAAATACCAATACCTCAAATGATAACTTTCATCAAAGGAGTCCGCGATATCGCACAAAAGAGAATGCTCTAAAATAAAGCAGGGTATAAACCCTGTATGTCTATAAAAATAATAATTGCCCTTCTCGGGATCGGAGGCCTGGTTGGCGGCGCTTTGGGTTACTTAATTCGCTACCTTCTCACTATGGGGAAGAAGGGTTCGGTTGAGCTTGAGTTAAAACAAATTGAGTTTAAAGCAAAAGAAGGAGCCGAAATAATTTTGTCAGAAGCCAAGAAAAAAATTGAGGAATTGGAAAAACAAGCCAAAGAAGAAGCCAAAGAACGCGAAGAAAAACTGCAAAAATCCGAAGAGCGACTAATCAAAAAAGAAGAAACCCTGGACAAGCGCCAGCTTGATATTGACCAAGAAGTCAACCACATCAAAGACAAGGTGGTGGAAATAAAACTGATTAAAGAAAAGACGGAGGCGCTGGAACAGGAGAAAAAATTGGAATTAGAGCGCGTGGCCAAACTCTCAACCGACGAAGCCAAGGGCGAGCTCATCAAGTCAATAGAAAAACAATCGGAAGAAGATATCTTACAGCGCATACAAAAACTGGAACAGACGGGCCAAGAAAAATTGGAACGCCGGGCCAAAGAAATTGTAGTTTCCGCCATTCATCGCTTCGGCAATTCCGTGGCCGCCGACACTATGGCGACTTCCGTTTCTATCCCCTCGGACGAAATCAAGGGCAAAATTATCGGCAAAGAAGGGCGCAATATCAAAGCGTTTGAAAGAGCGACCGGCGTTGAAGTTATAGTTGATGAAACGCCCGGAGTCATTACCATTTCCTGTTTTGACCCGGTGCGCCGCCAAATCGCCCGGGTAGCGCTTGAAAACCTCATCATTGACGGTAGAATTCAGCCGGCCAAAATTGAAGAGCTGGTGGAAAAAGCCCGAAACGAAATCAATAAAATAATCAAAGAAAAAGGCGAACAGGCGGCTTTTGAATGCGGCGTATTTAATCTGGACCCGAGGGTTGTTTCTATTTTGGGACGCCTCCACTTCCGCACGAGTTACGGCCAAAATGTTTTACAGCACTCGATTGAAATGGCGCATATCGCGGGCGTTATGGCGTCCGAAATTGGCGCCAATGTAGCTGTGGCCAAAGCCGGGGCCCTACTTCACGACATTGGTAAAGCGGTTGACCACGAGGTGCAAGGCACGCACGTTGAAATCGGACGAAGAATTCTCCAAAAATTCGGTGTCAGTGAACAAATTATTATCGCTGTTTCGGCTCATCACGAAGAATATCCTTATGACAATGTGGAATCCATTCTTGTACAAGTGGCTGATGCCATTTCCGGTGGACGCCCGGGAGCGCGCCGCGACACGGTAGAAAATTACATCAAACGTCTGGGCGACCTTGAAGGCATTGCCACCTCATTTCCGGGAGTTGAAAGGGCCTTCGCCATTCAAGCCGGGCGAGAAGTCCGCGTTTTTGTGAAACCGGACCAAATTTCCGACCTCGAATCCAGAAAACTAGCCAAAGATATTGCCACCAGAATTGAACAGGAAATGAAATACCCGGGTGAAATCAAGATAAACGTCATACGTGAGAGTCGCTCCATAGAATACGCCCGCTAAAAACAGACAATTTGGATAAAAACCTTACAATATAGCGTTTTTTATCTAACGGGGTTTACCCCGTTAGATAATAACTTTGGGCAAAACAGCTAAAGAATTCAGTATCATGCGGGATTCTCCCAAAAACCCTTTAGATATAGCATTTTATATCTAATGGGGTATACTTCTTTCATTGGTCGAAAGCTAAAAATTTACCCTCCCGAATTTTTGCCCATTCAAATTCCACAACAAAACCCTGATTTAAAGCAAAAATTTTGGCGGGCAAGCATAACATATGAACAAAGCAGGATTAATTGAAGCTGTACAAGGGGTGCTTGGAGGCACCAGAGTACAAGCCGAGCAAGCCGTAGATATGTTTCTGGATACTATAGTCAAGGAACTCAAGAAAGGCGAGGAAGTATCAATTGCCGGGCTTGGCATTTTTTCCGTAAAGCAACGCGCCGCCCGCACCGCCAGAAATCCGCGCACCGGAGAAATGGTTCAAGTCAAAGCAATGAGAGTTCCGAAATTCCGCGCCGCCAAAGCTTTAAAAGAAGCGGTCAAGTAAATATTTTTTCTTCTGGAGGAAAACTAAAAACCCGCCACCTTGGCGGGTTTTTAGTTTTCCCCTTTTTACCAAATATTAATATTCAGTACGTGATAGCATTAACATTAGAATCACCCAAAAAAGGAGACCGTCATGTACCAATGGACGACGCTCTCGCCCTTCCTTGTATCACCCGCAATAAAGGCAAGTGAAGTAGATGGCCGCAAATGCAAGTTTTGCGGGAACAAGGCAACAAAGCGCGGCCTCACCGGAGAAATTTGTTGGGACATACGTTGCGTCGAACGGGACGCGCGAGAAAATGAAGAAAGGGTTCTGGGCGAAGACATCGACTAGGCGACGCACCCGCGCGTCGCCTAAACTTTGGAAAAGTTAATTATCACTACCTTCACTGACGGCCTCTTTAATCTCTTTTTCTATAGTATCTAGCACCACAAGAAGAATTTTATAATCATCCAATTTTTGAGCAAGAGTACCTGGCTCATTACCTATTGATTCCAAAAGAAAATTTGTTATATACTCAATCGGAGTTTGAGACCCCCTATTCCCCACCGCATCAATCTCTGGAAGATTTATTCTTCTTTGTAAAAGCACAGAGCGTTCAAATGCGTGGTATGCATCTTTAGCCGGAAGATGTTGCCACAGTACATTTGCCCGTTTTGCCTTTTTTTCTATTTCAACCTTAATTTTTTCTATTTCTCGAGATAAATTTTGCTCGGGTCCTTTTTCAGTCATATATAGAAATTTTTTGTTACTATTTTTTATAATTTATTGTGCGGGATGGGAGAATCGAACTCCCAACATCAGTTTGGAAAACTGAAGTTATACCATTTAACTAATCCCGCCTAACTTTTGCCCTGCAAAAGTTAGGCGGGTAAACCTACCTTGCTCATGCAGCGTGGCTACTATAGCAAAGTAGAGAAAGCTCTTCAACAAAAAA
>CAYHJR010000061.1:0-5433 GCA_964357075.1 uncultured Candidatus Saccharibacteria bacterium | reverse complement strand
TTGCTCATGCAGCGTGGCTACTATAGCAAAGTAGAGAAAGCTCTTCAACAAAAAATGATATTATAGAAAGATGTTTTTATTGCTGGAAAATCTCCTGAAAATACTGGCCATTGGCTTCATCTCCATAATTGTTTTGGGCAATTTCCTAAGTGAATCCCCTTCCCCGAGCCGGAGTTTGGAAAATAAAGAGGCGACACCTCAAAACGAAACCCCGCCAACAGCAACCTCCACAAAAAACGCCATGGCTTTGAGCGAGAACGCTTCTTCAACTGTGGCAAATATCGTCTTGCCGAATCCCAAAATAAAAACACCCGTAATTGAAACCTCCACCAAAAAACAAAATCCGATTGAAACCTTAATAAGCCCCGCTATAAAGGAAAGTGGGGAAAAATTGCAATTATCAATAAAAGTTCCGACCGAAAACCAAATCCCGCTTCCGACTTCAAGCGAAGTCAATGAATTGACCAGAAAGGCAATCGTCAATATCCTTTGTTACACCGAAAACGCTGGGAGTTTAAGGCCCTTAACCGGAAGCGGAATAATAATTGATGAACGCGGCGTAATTTTAACCAACGCCCACTTGGCGCAATATTTTCTCCTGCGCGATTACCCAACGAAAAATAATGTTGATTGTTTGATTAGGACCGGAAGTCCCGCCTCGGCGACTTACCGAGGCGAACTGCTTTTTATTTCCCCTTCTTGGATTGAGAAAAATAGAAAAAATATTATTGAAACAAATCCTCTTGGAACAGGCGAGCACGATTTCGGTCTTATCTTAATTACCAGTATGACCGATAAAAATGCGATGCTTCCCGCCGTCTTCCCTTCTCTTTCAATAAACACGGAGGAAATGGATGAGAAAGAAGTTCTTTCGCATTCTTATGTCGTAGTCGGTTATCCCGCCGGATTCTTGGGCGGGCTGACCGTGGTACAAAATCTTTTCATTTCTTCCACCATTTCGGGAGTTAAGCAAGTTTTTACTTTCAAACAAAACACGGTTGACCTCTTATCCCTTGGCGGTTCAATCTTGGCGCAAAAAGGTTCTTCCGGCGGCGCCGTGGTGCGAATAAATGATAAAAAATTAGTCGGCATCGTGGTTACCACCACCGAAGAAGACACAACTTCTGAGAGAGACCTGCGCGCCGTCACCACAAGCCATATCAATAGAAGTTTAGAGGCCTCAACCAATCAGGACATTTACAGCTATCTTTCGGGGAATTTAATTGAAAAAGTAAATCAATTCCACGCCACACGCTTCCCCTATCTCAAAAGCCTTTTAGTTGAACAGTTAAATAGCAACTAAAAAAATAAGTTTGAACTATTTTGTGCCATCAAAATATTTTGGGAATACCTTCTTAAATTTTTCAGTAACTCCTAAAAGCCACCCAAAATAAACTTCCCACATCTCTTCTTTCCCAAAATCACCGGGGCAAGAAACTTTAATTCTACTGGCTTTTTTTTCTGGAAGCTCCATCCATTCTAGAGTTTCATCTAATTCAGATTCAATTTCGGTTTTATGTTTAAAAAGTTGCGTATATAGTTCTTTGTTATTTGGAATATATAATTCAACCCCAAATAAATTATCTCTTGAATTAATTGTCAAAGAAATGTGGGCGTCGGAATGACCTGTGCTTATATTCGTCCAGTGTTGCGGGTAGGCTTTTTGTAAGCGTAATTGTGTATTACCTTTTTTACTGTAATCTTTAAGCTGGTTCCAGAAACTAAGTTGTTTAATCTTGGTATCAGTAAGGTCGCCACGACCAACAGACTCTTTTACGGTTTTCGCCCAATCATTTGGCTTAGATACAATTTCAAATTTTGGAGCAAGGGGCGAGTTTTCTATTTGCCATAGTTCTATTTTTACCAGATAGAATTCAATATTCTCATCCGTATGTTCATTTAACCAATCAACAGCGCGTCGATGTTCTTCTCGAACATCTTTTACTATCCAAACTATGACACCAGCATCGTATCCCGAAGCGTATGTAATCACCTTCCCTAAGTGATCGCGGTCCGTAATTTCGAGTTGGTTTTCAATAATAATTTTCTTCCCAGTATTTTCTTCTTCTGCTAAAATGTCAACGTTAAAATCTCCGACTTCTGCTTCCGTCTGTATAAGTTTTATATCAAAACCGAGCTCATCACTGAGTTGCCGTAAATTAACTTCCTCAGAGAGCCATTTAGTAAAATCAGTTGCTTCATGTTTCCAAGCCTCACGAAGCTCAATTTTCTTTAATTTTGATAAACCCATGTTTCTTGTATTATAACCTGTCGGGGCGCTGGGAATCGGACCCAGTCTGTCTGCTCCCAAAGCAGATGTACTACCGGTATACTACGCCCCGAAATTACAGAATCAATCCTAACATTAAAACGTTTCTCCCAAGCTGATGCGATTGCCTCAATCGTGCCGTATACTACGCCCCGTGACAAAACGAATACTAACATCAAAAATTATTTTTGTCTTATAAAAGACATCTCTGTCTTTTAGAAAATATTTCCCAAAAATTTAACTTTTGCTTTTTTGTTTTCAACATCCAAAGAAACAACCACGAGATTAAGTTGCCACTCCCCTTCTTCTTTTTTGTTTTCCATTAAATACGAATTAATTGTTCTCTCCAGACGTTTCAGTTTGTATTCGTGGACATTGTCTTCCGCCCTAAAACCAGCGGTTTCACTTGCCCGACTAACGGGTGGGTGTGCTTGCCCGCCCAATTGGCGGGTAACCGTCTTAACCTCAACAAAATGAAGCACTCTCTCCTTTTCCACAATAATATCTATTTCTCCCCAAGGTTTTAGATAGTTTCTAGCTAAAACCTTATACCCCTTCCCTTCAAGAAATTTAACAGCGATTGATTCCCCCAAATCACCCTTTCTCCGCTTTTCTGTCTTTTTTTTGTTAAAATCTGCTTTCACGTGTAATTATTCATAGTTTTCACGTGAAACTATTATATTTTCACATGAAAAGGTAATTCCATTAATAATCTCTAAATATGGCTTGAATTAGGCACATTTTGACCTTTAGTCTTTTATGAACTTTTATTAAGTTGTCTTTTATGAACACAATGCACAGGTTTATCCACAATTTTACCGAATTTGGCTTAAATTAAAGGTTTTACGACCTATTTCATTGACATAAGTAAATGTCCGTTACTTTTTTGTCTTTTTAATTTTATTTTAGTGCGGGTAGGGGTAATCGAAACCCCGCTATCTGATTGGCAACCAGATGTTCTGCCACTAAACTATACCCGCATATGCATGTTACTAATTCTAACTTAAAATTCTCTATTCTCAAAATATCCTTATTTTATAATACGTTTTGACGGTCATATATATTTTAATCGCCGTCGCGATTAAATTTACGCGCCCCCGGCAGGACTCGCTCCTTACAGAAAAATTCTACTTTGCGGTCACAACTCTCATCCGTCCGTCGACGGATTCGGTCGCGACCCCGACTCGCAGTTTTGCCTACTGACAAAACAACGCTCCGTCCGGCTTAAAGTGTTGAAAAAGCAAGATAAATTTGCTTTTTCAACCTTTGCGCCCCCGGCAGGACTCGAACCCACAACAACTGATCCGAAGTCAGTTATGATATCCATTTCACCACGGGGACAATTTGCTCACTTAGACAAATAATAGCTTAAAATTAAGCTTTTCCAAACTTTTAGTACTCGAATATAGGCAATCCCCGATACTGTAATCTGTAAAACCCCTTTATTTAAGCCATCTTCCTTAGATTTTCGCCCTTTTTTGTATATAACAGAACTAAGAAACTGTTTCTCATTAATTGCGAGGCCTTTGGCCCAAAAACTCCTATTTTGAGCTTCCAAAGCGCCGGAACTTAAATATAATCGGCACTTAACTTGATTAGCTCTAATTCCAAGAAAATGTGTTAGCCAATCTATGAAAATTCGTAAAGAATCTTCTTCTCCGGAACTAAATTGAAGATAAGGATTCTTGAACGACCCGTGCGAAAGGTACATGGAAAGACCAATCAAAAACCGCTGGTTCCCCTGATTTTTTTTAAAACTCTTTTGAGCATCAATCAGGGCCTCTCGCTCGCCAAAAACCTTTTTCATTTCGCGCGTCAACTTGCTCTTGTTTCGCGAACGGGCAACAACTTCTTTTCTATGACTTTCCAAAAGTTCTTTTTCACCGGAACTTAATAGAAGTCCCTTCAGCCACTTTGAAACGAGGCCCCGCGAAACCTTAATCTCGCCTCCGATTTCGGAGTAGGTGAGACCATTTTTACGCATTAACTTGGCTTGTTCCAGTTTTGAAACACTCATAATATGTTATACAACATATTATATATGTAACCCCATATAAAACAAGGGATAATTTACGTTAAGAAGTCGGCAAATTGCTCGAGTTATGATACAATATTCGCACCTTAAAGCACTAAAATACCCAGAGACAAATATGAAAAAAGATTTGAAAAAAGAGGAGAATGTGGACGGAATAGAAATACCAAAAGAGGTACTTCTGGTGTCTTCGGAGTTGCAAAAAAATGGGTTTGAAAGCCATTTCGTCGGAGGATGTGTCAGAGATCTTTTGCGGGGCAAAAAACCAAAAGATTGGGACATAACCACAAACGCAATCCCTGAAGAAATAATCAAAATTTTTCCCCACACTTTTTATACCAACACCTTCGGCACCGTCGGGGTACTGAACGATGAAACAAAAGATGAAACATTAAAAACGGTGGAGGTCACAACATACCGAGAAGAGGGCGACTATTCAAATGCCAGGCACCCGGACGAAATCCATTTTAGCAAAAACTTGGAAGACGATTTGAAGCGCCGGGATTTCACAATCAATTCATTGGCTCTTGACCCGCACTCCGGAAAAGTAACTGACCTTTATAGCGGCCAAAAGGACATAAAAGACAAAATTATCCGGGCGGTGGGGGACCCCGAGAAACGTCTGGAGGAAGATGCCCTCCGAATGCTCCGGGCAGTACGACTAGCCGCCGAAATTGGCTTTACAATTGAAGAAAATACCGAAAAATCTATACAAAATAAGGCCGAAACGCTAAAAAAGATATCAAAAGAACGCATACGGGACGAATTTTGCCGTATTCTAATGTCGAACGAACCCATGAAAGGGATTCAAATCGCCCTAAAACTGGGTATTCTGCGCTATATTGCGGCTGATTTAGAAAGAGGAATTGGGGTAGACCAGAATCAAGCCCATAAATATGATGTTTTTGAACATAATCTACGCACCCTGCAGCACGCGGCAGACAAAAAATGGGATTTGGATATACGTCTGGCTTCGCTATTTCATGATGTTTCTAAGCCAGAAACACGTCGCTTTTCACGTGAAAAGAATGATTATACCTTCTACGGCCACGACGTTGTGGGAGCTAAGCTAACGAAGCGCATATTAACTGAATTAAAGTTTCCCGTGAAACAGATAGAAAAAGTGGTTAAA
>CAYHJR010000060.1:0-5757 GCA_964357075.1 uncultured Candidatus Saccharibacteria bacterium | reverse complement strand
AACTTTCTGGGAAGTTAAAAAAACTTTGGGCTTGTTCCCTTGGTTATGAATATCGTCTAGTTTTTACCTTTGATCGAGAGAATATTTATCTTGTTGATATCGGGACACATGACGAAGTCTATTGATTTTTATTCATAATTCCTAAAAATCATAATTCATAGCTATTAATCCATGAAAATACTTTTTGATTTTTTGCCGATAATTTTGTTTTTTACGGCATTTAAGATTTACGGAATTTATGCCGCGACCGCGGTCGCCATTTTGGCGACCGCGGTTTTGATTCTGATCCAGTTGATTCGCAAAGAAAAGATAGCTCCGGCAATGTGGATTAGTTTGGTTTTAATTGTGATTTTTGGCGGAGCGACGATTATTTTTCACAACGAATGGTTTATAAAGTGGAAACCGACGGTTTTATATTGGCTTTTCGCTCTGGTTTTAATTCTTGGAGAATTGTTCTTTAAGAAAAACTTTATTCAAAAATTGGCTGGAACAAATCTGGATTTGCCGGAAATGGTCTGGAAGAAAATGCTTTGGAGTTGGAGTGCTTTTTTTATAGTGGTTGGCATTCTAAATATCGCGGTGGCTTACAACTTCTCGACCGAAATTTGGGTTGACTTCAAGCTTTTTGGCTTGCTTTCTTTAACTTTGATTTTTGCCGTTCTACAAGGATTTTATTTGGGCAAACACATCAATAAAAACCCCGAAGAGTAGTTTTCTGAAATTACGAGGTTCGTGATAAAATAAATAAAATGTTTAGACAATATATAGAAAAATTTCGGCCTTTTTTTATTGCCCACAAAGTTAAGGTAATCGGGGGAGTGGTTCTGCTGATTGCTTTGGCCTGGTTTTTTTGGGGGGGAAGTAAGAAAGACGGAGAAGAAGTTTATACGGTTTCGGAAAGCACCATAACCGAGGAGGTGGCTGTAACCGGCAGAGTCAAATCAATTGATGATATAAAAATGGCTTTCGAGAAATCAGGCCGTGTAGCCCGGGTTTTTAAAGAAGCGGGAGATAAGGTTTATGCCGGCGAAGTCATCGCTCAATTAGAATTGGGGTCGCCGCTTGCCAAACTAAATCAAGAAAGGGCGAAATTGGAACAATTGAAGCGCGGCAGTCGTTCGGAAGAGATAAATGTTAAAAAGGCGACTGTCGCGGAAGCCCTGCGAGATTTGGATGAGGAATACAGCAATGTCTACGACGTTTTAAACGACGCTTTGGTTGATTCCGATGATGCAGTTCGGGTCAAAACATCCAATGTATTTTCTGGAAATAGCGCCTCTGGTTACAAGTTGACATTTCCGGCTTGTGATACGCAACTGGAAGTGAACGTCGGGTCTTTGCGCGCCAAAAGCGAAGCGGAAATTGAAAAATGGAAAATCGATCTTGCCGCTATTTCCGGTTTAAGCGACGACGAGACGCTGGACAATATTCTTTTGAAGGAGCAAAACCGCCTTTATATTTTTAGGGATTTGCTGGAAACGACCCAATCTCTTTTGAATCAAAGCTGTGTTTTGGGCGACAGTTCTCTAAGTACCCACAGGACCAATGTCAGTACGGCCAGAAACAATTTAGCCAGTGCCATCCTTAGCATTTCCGAAAAAATTTCCGACATTAAAAAATCCAAGGCGGCTCTTTTGGTGGCGGAAAGCAACTTGAATTTACTTTTGGCCGGGTCTGACCCGGAGGATATCAAAGTGCAGGAAGCGGTCGTGCTTGACGCGGAAGCGGAACTTGCCAAATATCGTTTGGTTTCACCTATTAACGGGATTGTTTCCAAGCAAGATGCGACTATAGGTGAAATCGCTTATGCCGATTCAGAATTGGTATCTCTCATTTCGGATAGCGGTTTTGAGATTGAGATTGATGTGCCGGAACTAGATATTCCCCGCATCAAGAAAGAAAACAGCGCCAGAGTTACCTTGGACGCTTACGGAGAAGGAGTTTTTTTCGCGGCGGTGGTTTCCTCGGTGGACCCGGCTGAAACCATTATTGAAAACGTTCCGAAATATCAAGTAACGCTTCTTTTCACTGATAAAGATGAGCGTATAAAGAGCGGTTTGACGGCGAATGTTTACATTATCACTAACACCAGGAACAATGCGCTCTCCGTTCCCTCGCGCGCTGTTTTAAGCAAAGCGGGTAAGAAATATATCATTGTGAAAGCGGGGAATTCAACGGAAGAGCGCGAAGTTATACTCGGTATTCGCGGGAACAAAGGGGAAGTGGAAGTTGTCAGCGGTTTATCTGCGGGGGAAATAATTATTATTTCCAATGCAAGTTCACCCCGTTAGATATTTTCAGCCCCCTCTATTTTTAGGGCGTTAGTAATACGAATAATGTGTTTTTACAAAATCAGAGAGTATGAAAAAAGTAATATCTAACGGGGCGAGCGTTTTTACCGTTGGTGTTTTCTTGGCTGTAAGACAAATTAAGCGCGCCTCTCTTTGGACGACGCTTTTGATAATTTTTGTAATGGTTTTGACGTTTCTTAATTTGGTTGTTGTTTCCGGTATTTTGGTCGGATTGATTGAAGGTTCCGTTTCTGCTTATCGCGAGCAATATTCGGGACATGTTTATATTAAAAACTTGAAGAATAAAGATGAGATTGAGCGTACCGCGGAAATGGTCTCGATTTTGAAAAGCTTGCCCCAAGTCAAAAGCTACACCGTCCGTCTTATAAAGGGAGGAACGATTGAAGCCAATTACAGAACGCGTAATTTTAATGAATCGGCCAATCAATTGGCCGGAAATATTGCCGGGATTGATCCAGTGCAGGAAGATTTGGCGTCGGGAATTTCGCGTCACATTGTCGAGGGAGAATATTTGGAAGAGGGAGACGGCGACTACATTTTAATCGGTTCAAACTTTTTGGACCAATACAGCGTGGTGCCGGAGCAGATTTTCACTTTGCTCAAGGGGGTGACAATCGGAAACAAGGTGCGACTTTCCATTGAGGGAATCACCAAAGAATATACGGTTAAAGGAATTTTAAAGTCGAAAGTGGACGATATTTCATTTAAGGTTTTCATGACCGACGATGAATTGCGCAAAATTTCCGGCAGCAGCAATTTTAACGGTTCCGAAATTGCGGTTTTTTTGAATAACATAGAAGATGATAATTATGTTAAAAGTGTTTTGGTAAATAATGATTTTGAGCGTAACGCCGACATAAAAACTTGGCTTGAAGCCCAGCCGAAATTCTTGATTGATATAAAAAACACTTTTGCCCTTTTGGGTGATGCCATTTCATCAATCGGCCTTGTGGTTGCGGCGGTGACGCTTTTTATAGTTATATTCATTAACGCCATCACCCGGAGGCGCTATATCGGCATTTTGAAAGGTATAGGCATACACGAGCAGTCAATAGAGATTTCTTATGTTTTGCAATCAATATTTTACGCGGTTATCGGTTCCGCCATTGGTCTTATAGTGGTTTATCTTGTGATAGAGCCGGCGCTTCTTTTGCACCCCATAGATTTTCCTTTTTCGGACGGAATACTTGTGGCGCCCATTAAAGGAACGCTGACTAAAGCCGTCATTCTTATTATTACGACCATTATCGCGGGATATATTCCGGCCAGAATGATTGTGAAGAGGAATACCTTAAATGCGATATTAGGAAGATGATGTTTGTATTATAGTATTCAGTATTTTGTATGGCCAAAGGAACAGAAAAAAACCCAATAATCGTTGAGACCAAAAATTTGGTCAAAACCTATACCGACAAGGAAGTGGAGACGCGCGTTTTGCGGGGGATTAGTTTAAACGTGAGACGCGGCGAATTTGTGGCCATAATGGGCCGCTCCGGCGCCGGAAAATCAACTTTGCTTTACCAAATGAGTTTATTGGACAACCCGACCTCCGGTCATATCTTTATCGACGGAAAAGAAGTGGCGAATTTATCGGACAATGACAGAGCTGTATTCCGTTTGAATCGTTTAGGATATATTTTTCAAGATTACGCTTTGATTCCGGAATTAACGGCCTCGGAGAATTTAATGGCGCCGCTTTTAATGCAAGGACATTCTTTTGCCGTTTCGCAATTAAAAGCCAAAGAAGTTTTATCGCGCATTGGACTTGAAGCACAGGTCAATAATTTACCCTCGGCTCTTTCGGGCGGAGAACAACAAAGAGTGGCCGTGGCTCGCGCCATTGTCCACAAGCCGGACATTATTTTTGCCGATGAACCGACGGCAAACCTTGATACCTATTCCGCTCAAACCGTTTTGGACCTTTTCCTTGAATTAAACAAAGACGGCCAGACAATTGTCATGGTAACGCATGAAGACGAATACGGCGCTTTAACCGACCGTATTGTCCGCCTCTCCGACGGGCAGATTGTCGCTTAGAAAACTGCGGTAAAAAATCTAAAAATCTTTTGTGCGGGTACCTGGACTCCCTCCAGAGGCGGGCAGGCGAACTCCAATTGTACAGCATGGCTGACTACGGGGCAGGATAATGACCTGGCGTGGGGATAAAATTCTTGATGAGTTATTAATCCCTCTGATATTATAGTTACATAACTATAATATAAAGGTTCATGGCAAAGAGAAAACTAAAAGACAAAGCAATAGAATTAAGGAAAAATGGTCTAAGTTACAGCCAAATAAGAAACAAAATTTCGGTTAGTAAAAGTTCTCTTAGTTTATGGTTACGAAATCATTCTCTTTCTCAAAAACATCTTTTATATCTAAAACAAAAAAGTGGACAGCAGAGGGTTGAACGACACCGCATAACGATGCTCAAAAAAAGAAGTTTACGTTTAAATGATGTTTATAAATCTGTACGTAAGAAAGTAGGACACCTATCTAAAAGAGAATTTTTTCTTGCAGGCTTGTTTTTGTATTGGGGGGAAGGATCAAAGCGAAATATGTATGAATTGGCTGTCTCAAATACTGATCCAGCGATGATAAGGTTTTTTATCAAATGGTTTGACGACATGAATATTTCGAGAGAAAAGATGAGAGCAACTCTTCATGTATACAAAGACATGGAAGCAGAAAAATACATAGCTATTTGGTCAAAGGAATTGGACTTGCCTCCCTCTGCTTTTACTAAGCCGTTTGTAAAAAAGACAAACCTTTCTGAAATAACATACAGAACTGGTTTTCAATTCGGTACTTGTATGCTAAGAGTATATGGTAGGGACATCGCGGAGCCTATACATATGGCTTTACGCATGTTTCAGCAAGAGATGTTTGCGCGCGTAGCTTAATGGTAAAGCATTTGTCTTATACACAAAGGATGTCCTGGTTCGAGTCCAGGCGCGCGCACTAGAACTATTCAAAATGGAGAGAGGCGGATTTGGAAATGACTTTTTCTTTGAGGGCGGGAAATTCGGAGAGGGTGGGGTCGGTCGAGATGAGGCGGCCGGCTTCGAGCCGTGCCGCCTCAATCATTTTGACATTTTTAAGCGCTTCCATTTCAGTGTTTGTTGGTTGACTCTATATATAAAAAGTATATACTTTATACATACTAATTAAATTTATCAAATCATGACCACTAGCATCATTTTTAAAATAGATGAAAAATTAAAGAAAAGCGCAATGAGACGAGCCAAGAAAGAGGGTACTACATTAAGTTCTTTTCTTAAATCGGCAACTCACGATTTTGTTCAGGGAAATATTCATTATGGTATTCGTTTAGGCAAAGAGGAAAAGGCAATAGACAAAGCTATAGCCATTTATCAAAGAGAGAAACGTTTGGGGAAACTTAAAAGAATCTCCTCACTTGCCGACCTTGACTGAGATTTATGGA
>CAYHJR010000059.1:2165-5931 GCA_964357075.1 uncultured Candidatus Saccharibacteria bacterium | reverse complement strand
CGCGACTTCCAGTCCCGAATAATTCCCAATCTATGCGCGTATGGATGAACGGTGTGACTCATAATTTTAGCTTTTAGCTGTTAGCTTCTGGCTTTTAGCTTTAACAACTTTTTTCTTCGGAGCTTCTTTCTTGGTATCCAAAATCAAAATTATATTACTCATTCTCTTGTGAAGCACATTGGCCGAGCCGCGCGCCTTGCGCTCTACGCGACGAAGCACAAGACCTTTATCAACCAAAACATTTTTCACTATCAAATTGGCTTTCTCAATGCCGTCATTTATCTTGGCATTTGCAATAGCAGAAAGTAAAAGTTTTTTAATGGGTTCGCTTCCTCTTTTCACCAGAAAATCCAATTGTGAAAGCGCATTTTCTACGCTTTTTCCTTTTATCAAATTGCCAATAAGGCGCATCTTGCGCGGACTTTGGCGATAATTTTTTAAATAAGCACGCATAATTTTAAATTATTTTTTTTCGGCTGGAGCTTTAGCTTCAGTGGCGGTCGCGGTTGCGGCTTTGGCGGAGGCGATTTCCGCTTCCTTCTTCTTCTGTTCAAGTTCTTTTTGCATCTTTCCACCGTGACGCAGGAATTTGCGGGTTGGAGAAAATTCTCCCAAACGATGCCCCACCATATCTTCCGTTACTAAAACGGCAAGATGGTCTCTCCCATTGTGTACTCCGAAACTAAAACCAACCATTTCCGGCGAAATCTGGCTTCGGCGCGCCCAGGTCTTTATAACCCCGGTTTCTACCGGTCTCTTGCCGCTAATCTTTTTGATTAGCTTCGCGTCAACGTATGGTCCTTTTTTAAGCGATCGCATATTCTATTTAAACTTCCAATCCATACGCAAATGAAAAAACCCATTGTTTAGGTTTTCCAAGAGCGTCAAATCCCGCGGAAGTTGAAAGCAAGCTTAGCAAATAACATAAAATCACGCAACTTTCGTAACTTTCCCATTTTTCTGTCTGTTTCAAGAGGGTAAGAGTTATTTTCAGCTGAGGATTGCCCAAATCTTGCTCCGCAAGATAAGTGGGCAGTCGCCAAGTGAAAATAAAAAAATGGCCGGGTCGCTCTCGCGTCCGGCCTTGCCTAGAAACCCGCTTCCAGAAAAACCCCATACACGGTGCTGAAGCCGTGGATCAGGATTCTGCTTGCGTCCAAGCGGATTGAGAGCTTCTCGGAAAATCTATACCTTCCTCCGATTCCGGCGCTAGGAAAAAGGGCTCCGAATTCTTCCTTAACCATCTGCGCACCATTGTTGCTCTCCGCTCTGGCCGAAACCTTCAAGTTTGCGTAATTCAATCCCCCTTTCAGAAAAAAGGACAAGGGGTCGTGATTTTCAAAGCGAAACGAACGAACGACAGAAATTCCAAACATCTCCGCGGCCGTTATTTCCCTGAAGGTTTTGATTGGGACAAGAGTGAAACTGTTCCTGCCCACTCTTACCATTGCCGAGGCGTCCAATTTCAAGCTGGCGGCCATACTCGGGACAAAACTGGCTTCAATTGCCCAGTTCTTATTCAACCAGTAACCACCGAGAACCGCCCCGAAGGCCTTCTTGTTACCAGCCGTAATGCTCCCAGTAACGCCGGGGATTGCAAGGGCGGCTTCCTCTTTTTTCGCCTTGGCCCTGATCTTGAAGTCGCCGAAACCAACACCGGGGCCAGCATACCATCGCCCTCCGTGTTTCTGCCAGAAACTTTCTTCTTGCGAAGCGGTTTTCTGCGCAACGAGTTTTTTTTCTTCTTCCTGCCTCGTCCACTCGGTCTCGGCCGACTCTCTGCCACGTCTTACCGCTTCTTCGCCTGTGTCGCCGACGCGGTTGAACGACCACCTTTCGGTGTCTGTCAAACTCGTAGCCGGGATTTCGGGCGGCACTGAAAGCAAGTTGCCGTCCCCGTTTCGGGCAACGCTCGCACATCCCACCATCAGGAAAGCGCTGATAACAGCCATTATTTTGATCTTGCTCATCTCGAACCCTCCTGGGCAGTGAGTTTTTAGTCGGCCTCTTTCGAGGTGCATCTTATGTAATCGTAACAACCTTGAATCTGTTGTTAAGTTTAAAAGGGGGAGAAAAAGCTAATCCCCGCTTCCGCCTAAGGCGGAAGCGGGGATTTTTATCAACTACAAAATGATTGTAATTTTTTGGCAACTAAATATACTTATATCAATCAATATTACTAATTAAATTTTTTGTGTATGGGAAAAGGAGACAATAGACAACAAAAAGAGAAAAAGAAACCAAAGAAGAATAAAAAATAATTTCTAATCAAAAAACCTTTCGATATATCGAAAGGTTTTTTGATTTATTTCTTCTTTACCCCAACCGTACTTTGAGTGGATTAACCGGCTCACCCCAAATGTTGGACATCCGATATCCAACATTTGGGGTGGCGGTTCGATAAGTTATTCTGCTCAAAACATGGCTCCTGATCAGTCGCCAAATGAAAGTAAAAACAAAAAACGGACACACATCTGGTGTCCGTTTGGAAATCGGCGTGTCTTGCTAGCGATATTTTATCCACGTTTTTCGGACGCGATCGGAAGCTCTCGCATACAAACTACGTAATTGGCTCCATTCCCTTGCTGGAATTTTGCCTTGAACTTTGTGAATCTCAACCAGGCATTTCGCCGCTTGCAATTCTGACATCCCCACTTCGCCAGCTTCAACTGCTCGTAGGAACGCCAGTATTTCAAGATGATTTGCAACTTTGCGGGTCTGATTCATCGAAACACCTCACTCAGGGTTAGACTTGGACTTCAATAACATACAAAACATATACCGTCAATCCAAAAGTCACGAGTTTGTTTTTAAACGCACCTTGCGCATTCCACCTAAGGCGGACGAGCAGAGCATCCACCTTAGGTGGAATGCATGCAAGACAGAGGCGAATAAAAAAAGAAAATTTTATTTCTTCTTCCCAACTCTTCGTCTCGAAACAATAAACCTGTTTGAATACTTCTTTGGCGTGCGGGACTTTTGTCCTTTGCCGGTTGGTTTACCCCATTTACTTTTAGCGCGACGAAGTCCTCTGCCCGAGCGTCCTTCACCTCCGCCGTGCGGGTGGTCTACTGGATTCATAGCCGAACCGCGAACAGTTGGACGTACTCCGCGCTTCCTGTTGCGTCCGGCCTTACCCCAGACAACAAGATGATATTCATCATTTGAGACTCCGCCGATTGAAGCAAAACAGGCCGAGAGAACTTTGCGAACTTCAGTTGAAGGAAGTTTCAATAAAGTATAGTCATTATCATGCGCTATAACTTCTGCATAGTTTCCTGCTGAACGGCACATTTTGGCGCCATTCTTTGGTTTAATTTCAATATTATAAACAAATGTTCCAACCGGAATATTTTTTAGCGCCGCGCGATTGCCCATTACGGTCGGCGCGTTTTCGGCTGTCATTATTTGCTGGCCTACTTTCATTTCTTTTGGCGCCAAAATATAGCGGTATTCTCCGTCTTTATAGGAAACGAGGGCAATGAAGCCGGTTCGGTTTGGGTCATATTCAATTGTTTTTACAATTCCCGGCACATTAAATTTATCCAATTTGAAATCAACGAAACGGAAACTGCGTTTTACACCTCCCCCTTTGTGGCGCATAGTGATGCGGCCAAATGCGTTGCGACCGCTCCCGCGTCTAAAACCGGCCAAAAGGGACTTCTTGGCGCGATGGCCAGAGAGAAGTTTTCTATATTCAACCGTCGTCATATGACGGCGTGACGGCGTTGTTGGTTTGTATGTCTTCATAGCTTTTAGGTTTTAG
>CAYHJR010000059.1:0-2065 GCA_964357075.1 uncultured Candidatus Saccharibacteria bacterium | reverse complement strand
TAGCTTTTAGGTTTTAGTATTTAAATTCGTGAATATTGAATCTAGAATCATAAATCTAAACTATTTCTATCTTTTCGCCTTTTTTCAAGTAAACATAGGCCTTTTTGGTATCTCTGGTTCGGCCTTTTTTACCGCGAGCAATTTTTATTTTACCGGCATTTCTAATTATGGCCACTTTAGTCGGGTGAACCTTCCAAATGGTAGAAACCGCTTTGGCGATGGCACCTTTAGTGGCTTCCTTCGGCACATCAAAGACATAAACATTTCTCTCGGCAAGTAGGGCGGACTTTTCTGTAACCCTTGGCTTCAAGGTAAACGTAACACCAAGGCCAGGAATACCAACTTTTACTTCCGCCTTGGTAATTACCAGTTTAGAATTCTTAACCGCGGAAGTTGCCTCTTTGATTGAAATCTTTTCTTTCTTTACATCTGGAACCACGGTTGGAGTTTTTGGTTTTTTGCTAAATAATTTCATAGCTTTTTGGTTTTAACTTTTGGCTTTTAGGACAAAGGCGCTCTCTGGGTTAACTATTGCAAGGAATTTGTAATTCAAAATATCAACCGGATTTAAATTTCTGGTTTCAACCACGCTCATATTGTTGAAATTTTGGAAACTCTTTTCCACATTTTTATCTTTCACTGGCATTGAAAGCATCAAAGAGTTTTTCTTCTTACCCTTCATCATTTCAAATCCCTTGATACCGGAAATCGTTTCCACTATTTTCTTGGCATCTTTGGTTTTGATTGCAGACATTTTTACTTCATCAATAAAAAGTATTTCTCCGTCGCGAAGTTTTTGTGAAAGCACAATGTAAAGTGCTTTTTTACGCATTTTATCATTCACTTTGCGGTCATAGTTTTTATACTTTCTCGGACCATGCGTCACGCCACCGTGCCTCCAGATTGGGGAGCGAGTAGACCCATGACGAGCGCGCCCGGTTCCTTTCTGCTTCCAAGGTTTCTTTCCGCCTCCAGAAACTTCGCCTCTATCTTTAACATGTGCCAAACCTTTGCGGCGAGAAGACATCATGGACGTTACCACTTGATGCACCAAATCAGCATTCCACTTCAAGCCAAATTTGCTCTCGGGTAGATTGACTGTCCCGACTTTTTTTCCTTGTTGATTGTAGATTGGTGATTCCATGTGTTTTGAGTTATGAATTACGAGTTATGAGATATGATTTTTTCGTAACTCTTATCTCATACCTCTTATCTCTACTATCGTGCCGCGACGGCCCGGTATAGCGCCTTTGATTATGAGTTCATTGGTTTCCGGCAACACTTTTAGTATTGAAAGATTTTTGACGGTAATTCTGTCGCCTCCCATACGCCCCGCCATTCTCATATTCTTAGGAACGTGAGTGCGAAGGCCTCCGGAAATTGAACCTGGTGAGCGCTCGGCGTGCGCATTACCGTGAGAGCGGTGCCCACCTTTAAAACCGTGGCGCTTGATAACGCCTTGAAAACCTTTTCCTTTGGAAATTCCGGAAACTTCCACCACGTCGCCTTCATTAAAAATTGTGACATCGGCTTTATCTCCCACTTTCTTATCAGTTTCAGAAGACAATCGAACTTCAATCAATTTGCTGAAATTGCCAACGTCTTTAAGATGCCCTTTTTTGGATTTGCCTAAATCCTTTTTTGTTTCAAAAGCGCCGAGTTGAACTGCCATATAGCCATCGTTTTCTTTGGTTTTTATTTGGGTAACAGTAACGGGAGAAACAGTAATTATTGTCCCGGCAGAAACAATCCCCTTTTCATCAAAGATTTGCGTCATTTCTTTCTTTTTGCCTAAGATAAACTTCATGATACGAATGGTTACGAATGCTTGCCCCCGCGGTAGCCGAATGATACGAATGAAAAATGCGGCTCTACGCCGCCATGAGACCCGAGCCACTTTGTGGCTTTAGGGGATCTGGCGGACCCCCGTGAGATGGCGGCTTCGCCTATCTCACGGGGTTCACAGAACACAATTTGGATATCATACTCGCCCTTAGAAAAAACGCAAGGTTCTGTATGCGTCCACCACATTTGGCACTTCTCGGCTTCTAATTCCCTCATCATA
>CAYHJR010000058.1:294-5998 GCA_964357075.1 uncultured Candidatus Saccharibacteria bacterium | reverse complement strand
TGCGCATAGTCCTCAATTAAGAGGAGTGCCATATGTATCTGAACTTATGCAGAAAGAAAGTCGGAGGTTAAATCAGCCCAGCATCACGACGCATTTTGGTTTCAAGTTCCAACAATACCTGTATGGTCATCTTGGGTATTTCATCAATATTCACATCATTTTCGTGCCAGGTATTTTCTTTCCCATTGGCGTAATCTAATGGCGGACTTTCACCAAAAGTACCGTCAAATAATATGTTGAAAGCCCGGGTGTCATCATCCGATTTAAAACTACTGTAGTATGTAGAAGAGGGAAGTATCTCTCGCGAGCAAAACTCACGACCACGGGAAATTCCGTAGCTAGTATTAAACGTATTTGCTCCAACATACGAACTTTCTATGAATTGGTATCCTGTGCATGGATCGTAAGAAACGTTATTATTAAAAACCGAGCGCTTCAATGATTTGCTTTGGATATATAAATGACGCTCTAGACGTTAATGTTAGATGATTAAATATAGACGAATGCTCGTGTTGTATGTAAAGACACATGGTACGTAGAAGTACTAAAAATTTTATTGGATCGATTATAAAATAATCAATAGCGTTTTGTCTGTAGTATAAATTGAGTGTTCTGTGGTCTGCTTTTTCGAGAGTGCTCAGTTTTGGGTAACGTTCCGAAAGTTGAGAAAAATACTCCCCCCATGATTTACAAATGGCACTGAATTGATTTTTATTCATCAAAATTGCATTGCCCCGTCTTTCTTTTTCTTGAAATTGCTGAAGTTGTTTGGACAATTGAGACCATTTTATTTGATTGTCTATGTATGTTGATAATTTTTCCGTAAATTCTTTTTCGGAGTCGAAAGTTGGCTCTTGTCCGAGATGATTTCTCAAATACTGGGTGAATTTTCCTTGATAAATATATAAAGCCAAGCGCGGATTTGTTTTACTTATGTTTTCGAAAGGTGTTTGAAAGTTGTTTTCTCTTATTCTACTTAAAGTATGTTCTATGTCGTTCGATAGACAAGCGTCATCAATTTTTCTTTCTGCTGGACGAAATTGCTCGTTCATAATATCTATTCTCTAGCGAAATGTTTTATGTAATGGGGGAGTTCGCGTATAGGCACCGTTTCTTGGGAGCGATTTTTCATATTGCGTATGATGGCGCTTTCTTCCAGGGCCTCTTTGTGCCCGATGATTATCATAAACGGTATCTGCATATTTTCGGCGACGGCGATTTGGGCGGAGAGGCGGTCTTTGGAAAGCGATTGATAGATTGGAATTTTGCCTTTGCGCAGTATTTCAAGCGCCACTAAACTCTTTATTTTGGCTTCAAATCCAATGTGTATGAGATAAACTTTTAGATGTTTGGTTTTTATATTTGGGGTCTTCTTTGGTGGTATTAGTCCCAAGCCCCCCAAAGAAATTGTAATTCCGACTGCCGGGGTCTCTTTTTTGCTTCCCAAGTGTTTTGCTAAATCATCATAGCGTCCGCCACGGGCCAAAACTTTTTCAAACTTGGCTTTGGGATACATATTATTTTGCTCATCTTGGGCCTGAATTTCAAAAATGGTGCGCGTGTAATATTCTTTGCCGCCGACCAGACAATTATTAATTTTGTATGGCACATTCATACTTTCTAAAAATTCCAAAACTTCGGAAAAATGAATTCGGCTCATTTCTGTCAAAGAGTTAATGGGTTTCGGCGCTTGGTCCTTGAAAAGCATGCATTTATCTTGAGCACATTCCAAGACCTTGAAAATGTCTTTTTTCAAATTAGTCCGGCAGTGCGCGGGAATTTCTTCGACGCGCTTTCGATAATAATTAGTGAAATCGCGCGAAAAACGGATAATTGATTCTCGGTCGCCCAAACTGTTTATCTCAATCAACGGTTGGCTGAATCCCACTTCTTCAATTATGGTGAGTGCGATTTTGAAAAGCAGGGCTTCGGCAATTGAGCGAGAAACGCCGATAATTTCTAGCGCTAGAAGGACGCCTTCTTTTCCGCCATAATCCTCGCGCTTCATATATTTGCGCAAAGGTTCGGTGTGATAAATCATCACGGGTTGCGGGAGAGACGAAAAATCGTAATCAATATAAGCTCGCATTAAACCCGGCCTATTCACTTCGCCGGGAACTCCTTCTTTGGGAGCGGGAACATGTGGCTTTTTTCGGCCCTGTTTCGGCAGACTTTTAATGGTTTCTTGCAGAGAGAAAAAACCGTAATAGCGCGCAATTTCTACCGCTGTTTCAAATACTTCTGTTTTTTGTAGGCGGTCCATTCTGTTTACTGTTTATTCAAAATTTTTACTCACTGATTTTTCCCGGCAAAATACCGATTTTGTCGATAGGGAAAAGACGCAAAACCGCCCTGCCCACGATATTTTTTTCCGGAAGCGAGCCCCAGGCGCGCGAGTCCGACGAGCGCGGCCTATTGTCGCCCATGACAAAATATTCTTTATCATCCAAAGTGGAAGTGAATTCCTCCGATTTTTGAAACAGAATAAATTTTTGGTCCAAGACAAATCCTTCCGGATTTTCTTTATTTTTTATCATTATTTTATCGCCGGAAATTTTCACTGTGTCGCCGGGTAGCCCGATAATGCGTTTGATAAAATATTTTGTAGTGTCTTTGGGATAACGGAAAACAATAACGTCTCCTCTTTGAGGATTTTCGAAGCGATAGGAGATTCTATCCACTATTAAGTAATCGGAATTATCGAAAGTCGGTTCCATAGAAGCGCCGGAAACTATAAACGGTTCGGCGATAAACAATCGGATGGGAAGAACGATTGCCAAAGTTATTATTGCAAAGCGCACGGTTTCTTTTAAGAAAGATTCTTTTTTTTCCGTGTCCTTCAAATTTTCTTCCATATATTTTTAGGTATTGTAATACCGTGTTGCGTTTGACACAATACACACTTGCGTGTTTTGTACTAAAAAATGTTTTTTGCCCGCCTTTGAAATGCACGCATAAAACTTTGCTAAGTTTTTGCTCTGCTCGCACCAGTCGTGCTGAGCAAGGCATTTCAAAGGCGGGCGAGGAAGTAGTTAATGCAAGAAAAGTGTTATAAAATCATTGAGATATGAAATTTATTATTGTTGGGCTGGGGAATCCAGGGAAAGAGTATGAAAACACGAGGCATAATGCTGGGCGTATTGCCCTTGAGTATTTTAGAAAAAAGAATGATTTCCCCAATTGGCAGGAAAATAAAAAATTAAAAGCACTTGTTTCGGAGGGGAAGGTGTCTAGAAAAGAAGTTTTTCTTGTAGGGCCAGAGACTTTTATGAATAATTCAGGTAAAAGTGTTGTCACGTTGGTAAAAAGCAAAAAAGCGGCTGAAAATCTGATTGTGATTCATGATGATTTGGATTTGCCGGTTGGGAAAATGAAAATTTCTTTCAATAGAGGAAGCGGGGGGCACAAAGGAGTGGAGTCAATCAAACGCGCCGTCAAAACCGAAGGGTTTGTCAGAATAAGAATCGGCATTAGCCCCAAAACTCCTTCCGGCAAAACTAAAAAACCGCAGGGCGAAAAATTAATCAACAATTTTATTGTGGCGCCGTTTAAACCAGCCGAATTGGATGAAATAAAAAAGACATACAAGAAAGTGGCCGAAGTGCTTCTTTCTTTAATAGGAGAGGGGAGAGAAAAAGCGATGAGCCAATTTAATTAGTTTGTAATCACTAGTTTGTAGTTGGTAGTTTTAAAACTACGCGGACTGGACGCGGAGGGTTGTAAAAATCCCCGTAGTAAAAAACTACGGGGCTGACTGGGCGATCGGGCGAGTTTTCTTCATCCAGGGTGTGCTCGGCAAGGCTCGGACCCAGCGTCCGCCGACATTAACCATTCGCACTATCAAGATCTTCCCATCATGCATGATGAAGAAAACCTGACGCTCTTTCCTGTTAAACGGGCGAATGAATAATAGCCTGCACCAGAGGCTTTTTTCGGGTAGGTGGAGAGCTTTCTCAACCTTCTTTTCTAATTCATCCACCCGGGCTGTTTCGAGTTTGCCTTGTATAGTTGGTATTACGCTTTCCAAAATCGACCTAACCTTCAGCGCGGGGACCTTCAATTTTGACATGGGCATGTCTTACCTCGCCAGTTTATTGTCTTTGGGAAGTATACACTTACAAAAATTGAAAAGGAAATATCAATCTTTAACTAAAAACATTCTAATATTCTGCAGAATATTAGAATGTTTTTAGAGGTGTTTCCCCGTATAGTCCGCAGGGTTTTACGATTTTTATTTAACGTAGGAGAGAGCCATTTTTTGGTCCTTTGCGTCGAAAAGAGTGATTTTGAATTTGTAGGTTTTGCCCAGTTCGAGCGTCGCGCGCAGATTGGCTTCATTTTCAAACTCGGAAACGTGCACCAATCCCGCAACTCCCTCTTCAATTGATGCTAGTGCGCCGTGTTTATTGTGTTTGATGATAACGCCGTTAACCACCATGTCTTTAGCATATTTTTTCTCAGCTTCTTTCCAAGGATTTTCTTTGAGCGCCTTGATTGAAAGCGAAACCTTGCCGTCTTTGACTTCAATCACTTTTACTTTCACTTTTTCGCCAACCTTGAAGAGCGTTCGCGGATCTTCCACCAATCCCCAATCAATTTCGGAAATATGAACCAGTCCTTCAAGACCCTCTTCAATTTTGACGAAAATGCCGAAATCAACCACGCCGGTAATGGCGCCTTCCAATTCATCGCCAACCACGTATTTGCTGACCATTTCCTGCTTTTCTTTCTGGTCCGGACTTTTTTCGGAGAAAATAAGTTTTCCTTCTTTGGGTGTGGCACCGATTATGGTGACGGAGAGAACTTGTCCCACCAATTTTTTGAGTTCGTCGTATATTTTGTCCTTATCGCCATCGTCCACTCTTGGGTAATGCTCGGCTTTAAGTTGTGAGGCCGGCAGGAATCCCGCTATGCCTTGCCACTCCATTATGAGACCGCCTTTATTGGCGTCTTTAACCGGCAAATCAATCAGGCGTTTTTCTTTGATAATGTTTTCCGCTTCGCTCCAAATCAGAGCTTGGCGGGCTTCTTTGAGTGAAAGTTCTATGTAGCCGTCTTTATTGTTGGTGTCAACGACTTTGGCGGCGACATTGTCTCCGACATTGACGCGGCGTATAACGTCGCGCGCGTTTAAATATTCTTTGCCAAAAATGATTCCGGTGCCGAACGGCGGCAAATCAATATAGACCGCGGATTTTAGAACGGCTATAACCGGACCTTCTATAATATCCCCGATTTGTGGCGGGTTTTTCTCCTCCAGAAGGAGCTTGCCCATCAAGCTGTTTTTCTTGGACTTTTTTTCTTCCTCTTCCCTTTGAGTTCCGCTTTCTTCGTCTAATGTTTTTTCGCCAGTTTTTTTAACCAATAGATCAGTATCCATAATTTAAGTTTCTGCGGAGGGTCTTCCCCCAATTTAGGACATCCGATGTCCTAAATTGGGGGGAGGTTTACTTTCCACTAGAATTAATAATTTTTTCCTAAAATAAAAAGCCCTTTCGAGCTAAATGCCATACTATACAAAAAGACAAATTTATGCAATCAAACAGATTTTTAAAATAATTACGCCCCCGGCACATGCTGTGCCGGGGGACGGTTGGGGGGGGGCGGGGGGGGGGGGGGCCCCGCCCGGGGGGGGGGGGGTGGGGGCCCCCCCCCCCCGGCGGGGGCCGGGGCCCCCCCCCCCCCCCCCGCAAAAACCAAAAGG
>CAYHJR010000058.1:0-284 GCA_964357075.1 uncultured Candidatus Saccharibacteria bacterium | reverse complement strand
CAAAAAAAATACAAAAACAAAATATTATCAAAAAAACAAGTTTTTAAAAATCATCCCCCCCCGGCCCCCCGCGGGGCGGGGGCAGGGTTGGGGGGGGGCGCGGGACTGCGTCCCGCGTCCGGTTCGAGTGAGGTTCAGGCCGCGCCGCCTAGGTTCGCGCCGGTGAACACGACGAACGCGCGAAGTACCGAATCGTGGGGGGCCCTCGCGGTCGCGGTCGTCGCGGCGGTGGCGGCCAGGTGCTTCACACCGATCTTTGTGGAGCCGCGGAATCCCGCGGCGCG
>CAYHJR010000057.1:0-6088 GCA_964357075.1 uncultured Candidatus Saccharibacteria bacterium | reverse complement strand
GTTGCCTACCATTAGCAGACCCGGCAAATTAATACCTACGAAACTCAATCAACTTAAGAAAGTCAAACACTTCATCTTTCTTGGACAACTGTATAGAATAATTCGACTTGGTCCAGTGAGGATGAAAACCCAATCTTTTTATTAGCTTGAAAACATTTTCAAGCATAGAAACATTCTTGTTTGAAAACTGGACTTTATATGTAGAAGTAGGAAAGTGAATTGAATGAGATCCTTCTGCCTCATATAATCCCCTCAAATACCTTATCACATAGGAATTTTTATTAGAAATCCATTTCTGAACAACAATTTTCTTATACAAGCGCGGGCTGTATGGCACACCCAGTCTTCTTTGGATATGTTTTTCGTATATTCTAATTCTTTTACAATTTACTCCAGAATGGTTACTTATAGTTGGTTTTTTGTGAAAAACTGTTTCGATGAGATACGCATACCGTTTAACAAATCCCAAATTATTAGCATTTGAAAAAATCGATAATTCCTCCGTTCGGTCGTATTTCCAAATATGTCCATCCCCCAATACCACCCCAATAAGTTCTGCAAGATTTCCATCTTTATTTAGAACGGGGTAATTTGATTTAATCTTACCTTCAACTTTCATTTTTTCCCTCCAATTTTTGAAATTATCTATTTTTTTCCGCTTCATTGTTTCGGAAATCATCTTTACCGATGCGTTTGCCTCTTTAGTTTGACCCTTATTCCAACTACTTCTCATGGAAACATAATAGCATATTTCCTACCATTAGACGAACCCGCAATTACATTAGCTTATAGCTTCTAGCTTTCAGCTGTTAGCTTGTAAGATTAGCGGAAAAAACGATTAAACGCTACTCAAAAGAAATTATTTGGATGCCGTATTTTTCTATATCTTCTTTGGGCCAAAATAAATTGTTAATATCAAATTTATTAACGCTAGAAACAGTTTTGGAAATTTCATGACCGGTATATTCTTTCTTTTGTTTATCCCATTCTTTAAGCAAGAGAACATCTCCTTTGTTAACCAAAAAATCTCCCAAACGAAGTTCGTACTTTTTCTCGCCAGAAATTATCTTTTCAAAGTATTCTTTCCAAACTTTTTTCTCAATCACTACCATATTATTTTTTCTTATGCGCGACAGAAACTTTTGTGGATTCGGTGAAAAAGGGGCTAAACAAGTGCAAAACCTGCCATCTTGCGTAAAGGTTTAGAGCTGTTAGCAAAAACTTTTGAGGCCTCAAGTACTTCAATCAAGAGTGGTCGGTCGTCCTTTGTGAAGTGTATGACAAAATTACCTAACTCGCGCGCATGATTAATGCGTCCTTTTACCGCTCCCGCGAGCGTCAGAACATCCGCCTCTTTGTCATATGAAACTTTAGGGGTTGCTTTTTTCATATTGTGATTTTAATCCCGGATAAAAAGTTATTACGACTATTATAGCACCTTTATTTTTATAAACCACTCGTAAAACAAGTCTTTTATCAAAGTTGCCTTGAGCTATGTATAGCGGTAAACGTTTATAATCAATAAAATCAGGAGTGCGAATTGTACGAATAACTTGTGCTCGCGATACTAAAACACCGTAAGTCCTCAACACGCTGAATTTTTTGATTGCATGTTTTGTAAAGCGAATGGGTATCATACGAGAAATTTTTTCATTTCTTAATTCCTGAATCATGAATCCTAAATCATGAATCATGAATCAATTTTATTATTTTTTATTATGAGAAATTGCCTGCCTGCCGTGCCTGCGCATGCGGGGCAGGCAGGCCGCTTTCAAAAATTCTGTGAAGAGTGGATGCGGTTTCAAAGGTCGGGCGGTGAATTCGGGATGGAATTGAGTACCCAAGAAAAATGGATGAATTTTTTTGGGAAGCTCAACAATTTCCATAAGACGACCGTCCGGGGAACGACCGGAAAAGATTAATCCGGCTTCCTCAAGGCGCGCAATATACTCCGGATTCACTTCATAGCGATGGCGATGGCGTTCATTAACTTCACTCAAGCCGTAGGCGCGCCTGGCAATGGTTCCGTTCTTCAAAACCGCCTTATATGCCCCAAGTCGCATTGAGCCCCCATACTGACCGTTTTTTATAAGCTCCTTTTGCTCCGGCATAACGTCAATTACCGAGTGCTTACCTTTGGGCTTGATTTCAGCCGTATTGGCATCTTTAATACCTAAGACATTCCTAGCGTATTCAATGACTGCAAGTTGCATTCCATAGCACAAACCAAAGTAAGGAATTTTATTTGTCCTGGCGAAAGTGATAGCTTTAATCTTTCCCTCAATCCCGGTTTCCCCGAAACCGCCCGGAACCAAAATGCAATCGTATTTTTTAAGCTCTTTTAATTTTGATTTGCTCCTTTCGAATTGTTTGGCATTGAGCCAGCTGATTTCCGGCTTCCTTTTTAGGTGATAAGCGGAAAATTTGAGAGCTTCAATGACAGAAAGATAGGCGTCGGAGAGCACGAAATCACCGGTATCAAAATATTTTCCAACCACCGCAATTTTCACGGGGTCTTTGGAAGTTCTGACTTTATCCACAAATCGTCCCCACTCTTTCATTTCACCATTCTTGTGACCCAATTTCATAGACAACATTTTCAAAATCAAATCTCCGATATTGTCTTTTTCAAAATTAATCGGCACTTCGTAAATGCTTTCAATATCCGGCGCCGAAATAATATTATCGGCCGGCACATTGCACCAAACGGAAAGTTTTTCTTTGCGCTTACGGTCAAGCGGAACTTCGCTACGCGCGATTATTAAATTTGCTTGAAGTCCGTGCGAATTTAGTTGTCGAACAGCGTTTTGGGTCGGTTTGGTTTTCATTTCTCCTATCTTTGAGGGAATGGGCAAATACGAAACAACTATGGTTAAAATATTTTCCGGCTGTCTCATCTTCATCATGCGTGCCGCTTCAATGAAAAGAGCGTTTTGAAAATCTCCGATGGTGCCGCCGATTTCAATCAATGAAATATCCGATTTATTAAAATTGGCCGCCATTTCAATACGCGAAATAATTTCTTCGGTCACGTGCGGAATGGCTTCCACACATTTCCCTTTGTAATAAAGCGAGCGTTCTTTGTCTATGACGCCCTTGTAGACCATGCCACTTGTCATGTAATCGTGGTTTGATAGCGCTTTGCCCAAAAATCGCTCGTAATTTCCCATATCCTGGTCTGTTTCAAGTCCGGAATTTAAAACGAATACTTCGCCATGCTCGGTTGGATTCATGGTGCCGGCGTCAACATTCAAATACGGGTCAATTTTAACCAAATTTGTTTTATATCCTCTGGCTTCCAAAATTTTCCCGATTGAAGCCGTGGCGATTCCTTTGCCAACGCCGGACATAACGCCGCCAATTACAAAAATATATTTATGCTTCGCCCTATTAGAAATTTTTCTTGGTTTCTGTTTCATTTTGTAAACAATATTTTTAAATTAGTCCCAAAAAAACAATTTGAAAATGTATTTAAAATTTCTATATGGGGATTTTTTAGTTTAGGCGAAACCATTATCAAATATTTACTTTCTTAAAAAAATAGAGCAGGTGGATTGATGCCCTTCCCTGCCGTACTTAATTCTAACTTTTTTAAACAAGGCGCGCCCTGTGTATAGCGAAATACGAACTTCAAAAGCCGCCTCGTCAACCCCATGAGATAGGCGAAGCCGCCATCTCACGGGGTGAAGCGTCTTAAATTTATATAGTTAGGTAACGGCGAACCGCCAAGAAACTGGCAAAAACACCCAGAAAGACACCGGAGCCCATAATGATGCCGAAAATTTCCGCAAAGTTCCTAAGGTAATATGACGCCAAGTTGAGCCCGCCAAAAAAAATGGCCGAAGATGGAGCCAGCCACCAGGCCAGACAATAAAGAATGATGAGCGAAATAATGCCGGATAAAATTCCATACATCACTCCTATCACCATAAAAGGACCCCTGATGTAAGTCATGGAAGCCCCGACCAAACGCATCACGGAAATTTCTTCGCGCGCGGTGTAAATTACAAGCTGTATCATAATAAAAGTTATTAGGATTGAAATAATAATGAAAAGCGCCACGATTATGGTCCCCGCTTTGGTGGCGGAAGCGATAATTCTATTGAGCGCGTCGATTGAAGTTTTGTTGTCGTAATAATTTATTTTACTGACAATAGAAGCCGAACCCGTACCGCTTTGATTCTTGCTTTCCAAAAATTTAGTAATGCTTTCGTACTGCGAAGTTTCTTCGGCGGCAATATTCAAAGTCGCTCCCAACGGATTCTCCCCAAGCTCTTCCAAGGCCTGCAAAGTGAGCTGGTCATTTTCATGGCGCGATTTGAATTGCTCCAACACTTGTTCGCGAGAAAGATATTCAACCGACTTGACTTCGGCGAGCGCTTCCAAATCTTTTTTGAGCGCCAAGATTTCATCTTCCGGAGCCGAAGTTACAAAATAAACATTGATATCAACCTTCTGTCTTAATTGTAGAAGTGAAGCGGAAAAAATGGCGCTACCAAAAATCATCATGCCGATGACGAGCATGGTCACCACCATTATCATAACGGAAGCCAAAGACACAAATCCGTTCCGCCAGAAATTTATAAACCCGGATTTGCAAACTCGTTTGATGCTTGTCCAAAACATAAGGGGAAGCTTTTAGCTATTAGCTGTTAGGTTTTAGTTTTAAAATAATTTAATTCAACTCCTATTATAGCACCAAAAAAATTGGCAATAAGAAAACTACATGTTGTAGCGGCCGGCCGGATTATCATTGACAATGCGTCCCATATCCATGGTGACAACCCGGCGGCCCAAAGCGTCAACAATGGATTTATTATGCGTCGTCAAAATAACCGTCGTTCCCAAATCATTAATCTTTTGCAAAATATGAACCACGTCGTTTGAGGAAACGGGGTCAAGGTTACCCGTCGGCTCATCAGCAATTATAATATCCGGTTGATTAATTATGGCGCGCGCAATCGCCACTCGTTGTTTTTCACCGCCCGAAAGCTGATGCGGAAAATTCCACATCTTGTCTTTCAAATCAACCAGCTCCAATACATGCGGCACGTCCGAGGCGATTTCTTCGTCAAGGCGCCCAACCGCTTCCATGGCGAAAGCGATATTTTCAAAGGCGGTTTTGTTGGGAAGCAGACGGAAATCCTGGAAAACCGTGCCTATACGGCGGCGGAATTCGTTTATTTGCCCTTTATTTAGATTATGAATATTGGTCTCTTCAACCAAAACCACCCCCTCGGTCGGCCTTTCTTCGGCCAAAAGAAGCTTTAAAAGCGTGGTTTTGCCGGCTCCGGAGTGGCCCACGACCGAGATAAACTCTTTCGGCTCAATACTCAACGATACTTCGCGCAAGACAAAACCGCTGGCCGGATATTGCTTGGAAACGTTATCAAAAAAAATCATAGGTGAATGTCCTTTTTCTGTTACTTGCATCAACTCCCCCATTTTACATCAAATTAGCCGCTTCAAGAAATGGCTCCAGTCCGCCATCCAAAACTTTCTCTATATCGCGCACTTCTACGTTCGTGCGATGGTCTTTGACCAGCTTATAGGGATGCAGAACGTATGAGCGTATTTGATTGCCCCATTCAATCTTGGTGGTCTTGGAAATATACATTCCCTTTTCTTTGGCCATTCTTTCTTCTTCGCGCATTTTATAAAGTTTTCCCGAAAGCAGTTGGAGGGCTCTTTCCTTGTTTTGCGCCTGACTTCTTTCCGTTTCAACGTGAACCGCGAGTCCGGTGGGGATATGCACCGCGCGCACCGATGTTTCCCGCTTGTTTACATTTTGTCCGCCGGGACCCGAGGAGCGGGCGAACTCAACTTGTAATTCATCTTCCGGAATCGGCTCTTCCGTTACTTTGTCGAATTTGGGAATAACTTCCACCATTGAGAAAGAGGTATGTCTCTTTTTGGAGGCGTTAAACGGCGAAACGCGTACCAGGCGATGCACGCCGGATTCGCTTTTTAATTGCCCGTAGGCACCTTTGTGCCTCACCTCAAAAGTGATATTTCTGAAACCGCCGTGGTCATTTTCATTTTTATGAATTAAAAAACTTTCGAAGCCCTTGCGCTTAAAATACTTCTG
>CAYHJR010000056.1:0-6147 GCA_964357075.1 uncultured Candidatus Saccharibacteria bacterium | reverse complement strand
AGACCCCATTAGAAGCATTTAACGAAAGTGTTGCATTAACAGGTTGAATGTACCTTACGATTGATTGACTTATATATAAAAATATGGTACAAAGAAAAGTACTCTAACTGAGGAGGGGTTTCCCAATGAAAGATAGGTTCTTTTCCGTCCAGTCGCATGACGCGACACCCACGAAGGTGGTGATGTGGGTGGTGTTGTCGCTTGTACTCGGGCATATCTTCATCGGCGTCATGTCGCTCTTTTCAAGGGCGCTTGGCCAAACGGACGTGCCGTACATGCCGTTCTGGCACGACCCGTACATTCACTTTTTTCGGTGGCTCTCAACCTGGATGTAGAGCCCCCCGGAGGGAAGTCGGCCCCGCGGTGCGCAGTGCGCGCCCGGGGCCTTGTTTATTATAAATTTGATTTTTGTTTGCAAAGTCTGTAATTTGATTTTAGGTAGTTCCATTTCAACGGGGGTCAAAATGAAAACGATTTGCGCTATTTTCTTTGCTCTTGTGTCGGGAATCGCACAAGCGGTTGTTGTCGCTTTGGTAGAAGAACCGATAGCTCTCGCCACAGTTTTTCAAGCCGAAGTCGGCGGAATTTCCCTTGGTTTTGATTATCGAGGAAAGCTCGTAAATCTCGCCAAGGAAATGGATTTAGAGAAACATCTTGGGACATCCCCCCAGTATTTCCTTCTGGTCGACCGAAATCCCAAACGCCAAGTGGTCTCTCTCGCATTTTTTTAATTCGCTCTCAAGTGAGAAGGTTGTCATATTGGGTTCCGACAAATCTTCAACAGGAAATTCGGCGCGGTTGGGGCATTACTTGACTCCAATCGGTGTGTTCCGAAATGTGCCGAGTAACATGAATTATCGTGCACTTGGGACAAAAAACAAGCGCGGTTGGCGTGGCCTGGGAGTAAAAGGGAGTCGGGTCTGGGATTTGGGATGGCAAGAAACAATCCACCCGAAGGGCGGCAAAATAAACATACGCCTTTTGGTACACGCCACGGATCCAGATGAAGGTGAGAGGCGTCTTGGTAGGGTGGACTCCAAGGGCTGTATTCGCCTTACCGCTAAAATGAATCGATTTCTTGATTGATACGGAGTTCTTGACGCCGAGTACGAGAACGATAAGAGGGGTAAGTTTGTCTTGATCAAGGATCGCGTACCTGTGTTTTTCCAGGGAAGTGCGGTCGTGGTTGTGGATTCTGGTCTGATCAAGATTTGAATTACACGGTCGCACACTGGTAAAGTGTGTGGCTGTTTTTTTATTTAAAAATGATGAGGGGGTCTGGTCCTTGAATCAAGACCAGACCCCCGTGCTTAGCCGGATCGCCCTCCTTTCTGGAAGTTAATCGGAAGAATACCATACCATATTTGCCCCATAAATTTCAACTGATATATTTTCCCAAACTATCACTACCATTTCATTACCTTATTCGCCCGAATATGGTGTATGATTAGGCAATAATAAGAGTTTTATATATTCTATTATTATGTTTTATACATTTTATTGTTATATTTTACACATTCAATTGTTATATATAAGTTAAAACTCGTTTCCCTGCGGTCTCTGCCGCAGGGACCTTGTAGGAAAGTCTGAAAACCCTCGGTTTTCAGAGTATGATAGTCTCATGACACTACGGGGTTACCACTGTGTTTACGATACTCACTACCACATTGTCTTTCCCGTTAAGTACCGCAAAGCCCTGCTTTCCGACGGCATCGGCAACACCATTAAGGATATTTCAAAAAGACTTGAAGAAAGATACGAATTTGATATTGAACAAATAGGTTGTGATAGTGACCACATCCATCTGTTAGTATCATTTCACCCCAAATACTCAATCGGTCAGTTTGTCAGACTGTACAAGAGCATTACCGACAAACAAGTCTTTTTGAAATATCCTGAAATCAAAAAGGAACTGTGGGGAGGAGAATTTTGGACAGACGGCTATTACGTCGCCACCGTCTCAAAGCGTGGACAATGGAACACGGTAGAACAGTATGTGAAGAATCAAGGGAAAGACAATGTGGGTAATCTAAAACTATGGTAAACTCAGATTAATCACCTGTCATGAGACCATTAATACCCTGTGGTCTCTGCCACAGGGTAATTTATTATGAGAGAAAATAATTTGGAAAAGTTTTTAAAAGCTCTAGCTAATAGACGAAGAATTGCGATTGTGCGTTTTTTAAAAAAGAGGAAGGAAGCGCCGGTTGGGGACATATCAAAAGAAATAAAAATTTCCTTTAGGGCCACGTCAAGACATCTTAACGTTCTCGCTTCGGCAGATATCTTAGAAAAAGAACAAAGAAATGTTCAGGTCTTTTATCGTATAAATAATAATCTACTAAAAGCCATGAACCACGTTTTATCAATTATCTAATCCATACAGGACTTATTCGGGCGAATAAGTCCTGTATAGACAACGTATCTGTTGTGTATATATTGTGTATCTATTGTGAGTAAAGAAATTGCGAGGGATTGATGAGGTGATACAATAATGAATTATGAATCCGACTAATCCGGAGGGGGAAAAAGTTGTTTGGGATAAGGCGCTATTTAAGAAAATTTTTAAATGGACGGGGATTGTCCTTTTGGTCGCCTATTTGTTTTTGGTTTTGGTGGCGAATCTCGGTCCTAAGTTGGGGAAGTATTTAATTCAAAAAAGGCAAGAAATATACGTTAATAAATTAAAAGAGGAAGTCGCGCAAATGGAAGCGCTTGAAAAAGCTGACACTTATGGAGGCAAGACACCGGAAGAAACTTTGGATTTATATATTGAAGCATTGAAAAAAGGGGATATTGAGCTTGCTGCTAAGTATAGTCGCGTGGATCAACAAGAAGAAGAGATAGAAGATTTAAAAATGGCGACGTCTAGGGACGGTGACCTTAACTACGTTATAGATTTTGTATATGAGATAAAAAAGAACGGTAAAAAAGCATGTGATGCTGATAGTTGTAGTTTTACCCAAGAATTTATTGTCAAAGAAGATACGATATCGAATATAAAAGGAACAAACAACGAGATGATTACACCTGCTGGGTTTATAGAATACAGGGCAATCAGTTTATACAAAAACCTATATACAAACGTCTGGAAAATAGTGGAACCGTAATATGTCAAAAACACTATCAAAATATTTGGTGGTGATATTTCTGTTTATGCCGTCAGTTTCTTTTGCGTATGAGCCGACAACCACTCACGCTGGACTTTCCCAAGAAATAGTGGATTTTTACAATTATTTCTCATATCCAAAAATTACCGATGACGAAAAGGAACTGATAATCTATGGTTCAATTGAAGAAGATAATCCTCCAGAAAGAGCCCTGAATCATTTTTATGACCCGATTAGAAATATTGGTTTTAATGAATACCCATCAGCAAAACAGTGGGCAAGCGGAGAAATTCTTAATAATAGTCACTCTTGGCAAAATGCGATTGACGCTTACGCCAGAGGCGATGAAGAAGTGGCCTTTGTCGATTTAGGACACACTATCCATTTAATTGAAGATGTCGGAGTGCCCGACCACACCAGAAATGACCCGCACAAAGGAGATGGTCTTGGCGGTCTTTTTACTAATGAGAGCCCATTTGAAAAGTGGGGAGATCAAAATAAAAATAGAGAAAAAATGAAATATCTATATTTTGATTTTATAAAAGAAGGTTTGACACCTCAAAAACTTAATACTTTGAATGAATATTTTGATTTTCTTGCCAAATATTCCAACGAAAATTTTTTTAGTAAAGATACTATAGAGGGAAAAACATTTAAATATTCTAAACCAACAATACAAGATATAGATGGCAAGTATGGTTATTGGAACGATGTGTTGACTGGCAATAAATCAAAGCTACTAATTTCTGTGAAAGATAAAAAAGGAGTTGTTATAAATGCGTTAACCATAGATGGTGATAGATCCGTTCTTTCGGAATATTTTGATCGGCTTTCGAGGCAAATAGTTCCGACTGGGGCGGGGGTGATTGAATTGTTTTTTAAAGAGGCGAAACTGGCGCGGGAGGAATATCAAAAAGAGCAAGCGGAGTTGCAAGCAAAGGAAGATGAGAGAAACAAAGAGATTGTTAATGCCTACAATAATTATTTGAGTGGCGGGATTTTTGATAAGGCGAAATACGTTATTCAATATACTTGGGATTATAATGTTAAAAAAGGAATGTTCGCTGTTACAAAGCGATTGCGTCAAATTGCAAAACAACCGATTGAACTTGCTCAACGAGGTTCTTTCTTGGGGAAAGCACTTGGATTTACCGGTAATAATCTTACCAAGCTTGCGGCGATAAAAACTAAAGAAAATGTTGATAAGGGGGTAGAAGAGACCAAGAACGCGATTAGTTTTATACAGAAAAATAATAAACCGTTTACTCTTGCGGTTGGGCCGGGGTTGGCGTTTTTGAATAAACCTACGACTAACGACTTACGGCTAACGACAGACGATTTACAATCGACGACCAACAACTCACAACCGACAACTAACGACCAACAATCAATAGCACTAGCGCCAACTCCTGCGCCAATACAAAATCTATTTCCGGTTGGTGCGGGCGGTTTTGGCGGGGGAGGCGCGCCGATAAACCAACAACCAACAACTAACGACCAGCAATCCGAAATCGCCATTTCGACGACAACTGAAGAAGTTGCGACAACCACGCCGGAAGAACCGGAAGAAATTATTCCGGACACGACACCGCCGGACGTTACGGGGTCAATTGCAGAATGTGCGTATTCGCTGGTTCTTGGTTCTTGCGTGATTGCGACGAGTACGGCTAATCTTTCATGGTTTTCAACTGCAACCGACACGGTGTTTTATCAAATTTCTCTGAATGATGTTTTGTCTTCTACCAGCACGGCGACGGAAGCGGAAATTAATTTAGGCGAAGGGATACATCTGATAAAAGTTTTGGCGTATGACACAGCTGGAAATATCGGCACTTCAAGCGAATTAACAATTGAATATATTAAAATGCCGCTTGTCATAAGCGAAATCGCTTGGGCGGGGACGGAGACGTCCGCCAATAATGAGTGGTTGGAAATTTACAATAGGAGCAGTCACACAATTTCTCTTTCCAATATATTTATAAAAGCGCTAGATGGGACGCCGGAAATAGCTCTTGAGAGGAATATTTTTCCGAGTTCATATTTTTTAGTTGAGAGGACAGATGACAAAAGCGTTCCTTTTATTGCGGCAGATATGAAAGTTGCCTTCAGCGGTGTTGGAGAAGGTTCGGGGCTTCAAAACGGCGGGGAACAATTACAACTTATCCATACCATGGGAGATGTTTTTGTAACCGTTGATTTGACGCCTGCGACAACGTCTTGTGCGGGTTGGTGCTTTGGCAACACCTCCAGCTTTGCCACAATGGCACGCAGTTCGCTTGATTCGCCTGGGAGCGAAGTCGATAGTTGGGCCAAAGACGAATATTTTAATGAAGACATTTTTGACGATTCAGGAGAGGTTATAATCGGTACCCCCAAAGCGCCGTATGTTTTTGTGCCGGAGATTATTACGCCGTTTTAAAAATTAATTGACATTTTTGTTGGTGGAAGTAAGGTTGATATTTAGACGGGAATTTTCCCCAATTGAATAAGGAACTGCCATGACGGCGGACGTGAAGAAAGTCGTGGTTCTGGTCGTTGATGGGAGCGGACAGAGAGGCAACTTGATTGAAACGGAGTTGTTGAGACGTGGGTTTGAGGTGGATATAGCCACAGAGACGGACGAAGCGAAATACCATCTTCTGTCACGGCGACATTCGTTGATAATCTGCGATTTTGACGTGGATTGCAAAAAGGGCGGGCTTGATTTTCTGATGTGGATTCGGGACGATTCGCCCTACAAGGATATACAGTTTTTGCTCTGTGTTCCGACTGATTCGCCCGATATACGACAGGCGGTGAAAGATATTGGTGCACGCTTTCATCATAAGGGGTCAGAAAAACATGTCTGGGAGGTAGTGGCAGAAATGCTTTCTTGAAAGCGCGGGCTGTCGTTTTGCATATCGACAGCTTTTTTTATTGAACGTAACCACCGCCGTTCGCGAAGCGAACGGCGGTGGGTTGGGTTTTAATTTGAGGGGGGATGTTTTTTTTAAATTTTTTTTTGTTTTTTTTTTTTTTGCGGGAGGTAGGGAGCGCC
>CAYHJR010000055.1:3954-6206 GCA_964357075.1 uncultured Candidatus Saccharibacteria bacterium | reverse complement strand
TCGGTTGAATACTCGTTGTGGGAAATGTTAATGGTAATTCCGCGGGCTTTTTCTTCAGGAGCATAGTCAATATCGTCAACTCCTTTTAATCTCACCTCTTTCCCGGCAAGGTTGAGAACATTCAAAATAGCGGCGGTCAAAGTCGTCTTGCCGTGGTCAACGTGGCCGATTGTGCCGACATTAACGTGCGGCTTGGAACGATCAAATTGTGCTGATTCAGCCATAATTAATTTTTAATTATTGTAATTTGGAAAGTTAAGGGCGCGAGAACGGCTCCTAAACTCTCTAAACTACATCCTCTAATAATAAACTAACTTGAACCCTCTTTAAGCCATGGGGTATCTTCAATATCAATCGCTTAATTTAGGCGACAAAGAAAGAAGAGAGCGCAAAAGCGCAATTCGGACATATTAACAGAAAGACAAGAAACGTCAAGAAAACATCAAGAAAAACTGGGTAAAAGCTGTGATTAACCCGTGAGATGGCGTCTTGGCCAATCTCACGCGGCGGGCTCTAGGTTACAAATCCCCCCAACTTTTTGCGGACAAAAAGTTGGGGGCGGAAAATTGACAACAACAACATATAGGAGTAAAAATTAATTTTAGCAGCAAGTTCTATCAACCCTAAAATAAGGAAGAGGTACTGCCATGAAAGTAATCTCCGTCGGGCTTCTGCTTGGCGTCGTTCGAATTCTGATTGACACGGAGCTCATCAGTGGGAAAGATCCCGAAAAGGCCGCCAATGCGGTCTTGCTCATTCTTGAAAGGGACCTCGCCGGGAAATTCCCAAACGCGAGTGCGTTCGTCGTCTCGCGGGTTCAGGACGGGAGCCCTGGTGGTCAGACCATTTTTTGGTGCGCGGCCTTCGCCTGAAACGCCCTCACCAACGCAACTCGCGGCGCCGAAGGACGCCGCGGTTTTTCATTTCAAAATCTGGATTATTTATTTATTTTATTTTCTCCACGAAAGCCCTGGTACTGGGTCCGAAGAAACCAGTTCCCTTGGTTAATCCCGCTGGAGTCAAAAGGTCTTTGGCGTTAACTTCTTGAAACTTAATCAAAGCGTTAAGGGTTGCTCGCCCGAAATAAGTTGTTTCTTGCCCCGGGGAGCCGGCACCGGTTGAAGTTATCTTGAAGCCTTTTCCATTCAAGAATTTCTGAAGGGTTTTAACATCTTCCCCACTTGAACCTAAAGTAAGGTCACGAGTGAAAGTGGCACCGCTTGAAACTGAACTACTATTATCAACCAGCAAAGTGCCACCCGTCAAAGAGATTCTCACTTTTTCAATTGTTTCGGCATTAGCTCCGAAAGATTCTAGTAAGCCGATAATACTTTGGACTTGGGCGGAAGTTAAAGAGGAAGCCGGAACAGTAATAGAAGTGGGGGTTGCCGCAACAGGAGCAAGATTCTTTATGTTATCAGCACCCCCACCACCATATCCATAAAGTTCTTTCAATTTCTGAAGGGTTTTGGGCCCAACCAATCCATAACCCGGAGCATTAACATCTTTTTCATTTAGAAGTCCCTTCGCAATTTGAAATTTTATCACTGCCGCGCGTGTGGCTGGCCCATAAAAATTCCCTTCATTACCAGGAGAACCCACACCATTTTCAGCAATTACAAATCCATTTTTGTTTAGAATCTGTTGCAATATTTTCACTTCTTCGTTTTTCTCTCCAAACACCAGGGTCTTCGTCAATTCTTGTTTTACCTCTTGTATATTCGCACCACCAACAACAATGTCTTGAATTGCTTTATTAACTTGTTCATTAGCAACTGGCTTTAGGTAATTAAAACGAATAACAGACGATTTGTTGCCGGCCGTGTCAGAAGCAAAAAGTCCATATGAATATTTTTTACTTGGATCAAGATTGCTATCAGTATAAACCTCTTCTTTTCCTTGATAAGCAATTACCCCGTCTGAAACAAAGTTAACCACGCCATCCAAACGCCTAATCAAAATAATTTGTGAGAAATCAGTTTCTTTGGGATTCTTCCAAGTGAAAGCCACGGCCTTGTCTTCTGTTTTGGCGAAAAATTCGCTCGGTGGAAGCGACGCAACAATGTCAGCAACTATAATTCCACCGCCTCCCCCGCCCCCGCCTCCACCACCTGATGGAGGCGGAGCGGGAGATGGGGAGGATGATCCTTCTGGGGCAGTTGTGGACAAGAGTGCTACGGACAAATTCGAGTTGTTTCCCGCCGCATCACGGGCTGAAACAGTGAAGGAATAGGAGGTGTTGGCGGTAAGGC
>CAYHJR010000055.1:0-3854 GCA_964357075.1 uncultured Candidatus Saccharibacteria bacterium | reverse complement strand
TCCAAGAAAGAGAAAGTGAGGTCTGGGTAACAGAGGAGGCGCTAGGTTGGCCGGGGGTGGTGGGGGCGATAGTGTCAGCGGCTGGTAATGTGGCCTGAACTCTGGCTGGAGAAAGTGGCGAAACATTCCCCGCCGCATCACGGGCTGAAACAGTGAAGGAATAGGAGGTGTTGGCGGTAAGGCCGGTCACCGCAAAAGAATTAGTGGTTGGGGTGCCGATTGAAACAGCGTCTTTGAACACCGTGTAGCCGGTAACTCCAACGGCATCGGTTGAAGCAGTCCAAGAAAGAGAAAGTGAGGTCTGGGTAACAGAGGAGGCGCTAGGTTGGCCGGGAGAGGTCGGGGCCGTGACATCAGCCGCCGCTAAAGTCGTCACATTAAGCACGCTTGATTGCGCGCTGTTGTTTCCCGCCGCATCAACCGCTGAAACGGTCATGGAGTATGCGGTTCCAGGAGTTAGACCAAATGAAAATACACTATTACCAAGTGGTTGGCCGATTAATCCGCCATTTGAAAATACTTTGTAATTATTGACCGCCACATTGTCAGTTGAAGCAGCCCAGGAAAGCGTAAAACTAGTTGAGGTGATGGCGGAAGTGGAGAGACCTGTGGGAGTTGATGGCGGGGTGGTATCGGTGGCAACGAGAGTGGTTATTTGAATGGTATTAGACAAAGAACTGAAATTGGGCTTAGCATCATAGGCAAAAACCTTAAAAGTATAAATTGTAGACGGAGTTAATCCCGTAATTGTTTTATTTGTCACGGGTCCGACCGTGTTATTTACGCAAAGAGGGACTATCTCAAAATTTATGCAAATTTTATAGCCCGTGACACCAACGGCATCAGTTGAAGCAGTCCAAGACAAGTCGACGCTGGTGCTTTGAATGTTACTGGCGACTAGATTTGTTGGGGCAGTTGGCGGTGTTGTGTCCGAAGCCGCTTCTGTGGTGCGGATTATGGTTGGTGTTGGATTACTATTGTTCCCCGCCGCATCATAAGCTACAACATAAAAACTATACTGGGTGCCAGGTGAAAGATTAGTAGCGGTGTAGGAAGTGCCTGTTGTTGTATTCAATTGCGCTCCATTAACAAATATTTTGTATCCCGAAACGCCAACATTGTCAGTTGAAGCACTCCAAGTTAAAGTAGCTGAAAACTGGAAGGGAGCCGGGTTCAAATTGGCTGTAAAATTTGCGGGAGTCGTCGGAGGCAAGGTGTCGGCCACTTGCGCCAAGAGTGAATGATTATTGACTAATGTATTTAAACTTTTAATATAGTTCTCCAGTCTTACAAGAAAGGGTTTACCTCTGGTCTCGTGACTATCATCTAAAACGGCCTTAGCCGAAACGGCGTTAGTCGCTAAAGCCGCCCTAATTTCTTCCGCTCTATTTCTTGAAAGAGGCCCCCAAATGCCAAGTGTTGGGTTAATTACTTCTCGTTTTTGAAAATCAATTACGGCTTGTCTTGTTACTGAAAAGAAATTGCCAGTAGTTTCTTCGTTAAAAAGATTTTGTTCCTTAAGAAATTGTTGCAACTTGACAACCTCCAGCCCTTTTGAACCGTAGGAGAGATCGGCCTCAAAATAGGCCAAAGAAAAAAATGGTGTGGCTAAGGCAACAAACGAAATTAGTAAGAATTTCTTCATACTTAACTTAGATCGGGAATTAAATTTAAATTTATAAGACCACATCCATAATATACCATTAATTATAATCGTCCACACTAAAACCCCCCGCCGAAAGGCGGGGGGTTTGGTTTTTGTCCACTATTTACGCGAGGCAATAATCTCATCCGCCACCCCGAAGGAAAACAGAGTTTCCTACGGGGCAGGCATTTTTCGGCAATTACAATCAATTATTTACTTACGCGATTCAATAATAGTGTCAGCCACATGTTTCGGAACAATGTCATAATGGTCAAATTCCATAGTGGAAGTTCCGCGCCCTTGAGTGAGTGAGCGCAAAGTGGTGGTATAACCAAACATTTCCGAAAGTGGCACTTTAGCCGAAATTACTTTAAGCCCAGCCCTGTCACTCATTCCCTCAATTGCCCCGCGCTTACTTGAGAGGTGTCCGGTAATGTCCCCCATAAACTGATCCGGCACCAAGACCTCCACCTTCATAATTGGCTCCAAAATAACCGGTCCGGCTTTTTGAGCGGCCTCTTGAAGCCCTTGAGAGGCGGCGATTTTGAAAGCGATTTCGGATGAGTCCACATCGTGATATGACCCGTCAAAAAGGTCTACCGAAATATCTACCAGTGGAAACCCGGCCAAAATTCCTCTCTCCATTCCCTCTTTCAAACCCTTTTCAACCGCCGGAATAAATTCTTGAGGAATAACGCCTCCTTTAATGCTGTTGATGAATTCAAATCCTTTGGAGCGCTTGGTATTTTTCGGCAAATCGGTTTCGTCAACTGTTTTATCAATCGGCTTAACTTTAATTTTGACGTGCCCATACTGACCGCGTCCGCCGGTTTGCTTAATGTATTTGCTTTCCACTTCCGCCTCGCGAGTGATTGTCTCTTTGTAAGCCACTTGCGGTTTGCCAACGTTCGCCCCCACATTAAATTCGCGCTTCATACGGTCCACAATAATTTCCAAGTGAAGCTCTCCCATACCGGAAATGATTGTTTCGTTTGTTTCTTGGTCGCTTGATATGCGGAAAGTCGGGTCTTCGTCAGAAAGTTTTTTCAAAGCCACTCCCATTTTTTCCTGGTCGGCTTTGGTCTTCGGTTCAATGCGCAGTGAAATAACCGGTTCCGGAAATTTAATTTCTTCCAGAATAATCGGGTTCTCCTCGTCGCAAAGAGTGTGTGAAGTTCTTGTTTCTTTAAGTCCGACGGCGGCGGCAATTTCTCCGGCATAAACTTTTTTGACTTCTTCTCTTTCATTGGCCTGCAAGCGCACAATACGTCCCAAACGCTCTTTGTTTCCCGTGGTTGAATTATAAAGATAAGAACCAGCTTCAATTGTTCCGGAATAAACTCTAAAGAATGTAAGTTGGCCTACAAACGGGTCGGCTTGAAGCTTGAAAGCTAAAGCGCAAAATGGGTCGGTGTCACTGGCGTGCCTTTCCACCTCTTCGCCTGTGTTTGGATTCTTGCCTTTAATTGGCGGTAAGTCCAATGGACTAGGCAAATAATCAGAGACGGCGTCTAACACAAGTTGCACGCCTTTATTTTTCAAAGCCGAACCGGCATAAACTGGAAAAATTTTATTTCCAATAACGGCTTTACGCGCAATCGCTTTGAGCTTATCTAAAGAAATTTCCTTGCCTTCCAAGTATTCCTGCATTGCTTCATCGTCATTTTCCACGATTTTCTCAACGAGCTCGTGGCGATATTTTTTGGCATCTTCAAGCAAGTTGTCCGGGATTTCTCCTTCCACAATTTTATTGCCCATTTCCCCTTCAAAGTGGTAACTCTTCATTTTCAAAAGGTCCACCACGCCTTCATGTTTTTCTTCCAGTCCAATTGGAATTTGGAAACGCACCGCGTTTTTATTCAGACGATCCAAAATGGAAGCGAATGATTTCTCAAATGAAGCGCCGGTTCTGTCCAGTTTATTTATAAAACAAATGCGCGGCACTTGCGCTTCATCAGCGTAGCGCCAATTGGTTTCTGATTGCGGCTCCACTCCGGCTACGCCATCAAAGACAACCACGGCGCCATCCAAAACTCGAAGCGAACGTTTTACTTCGGCTGTAAAATCAATGTGCCCAGGCGTATCAATAATGTTAAAGCGATACATTTCCTTTTTTTCCGTATCGCCTGCCTGCGCCGCGTCCGTCGTGGCAGGCAGGTCGGTTTTATTCCAAAAACAAGTAATGGCGGCCGCGGTGATCGTTATGCCG
>CAYHJR010000054.1:0-6234 GCA_964357075.1 uncultured Candidatus Saccharibacteria bacterium | reverse complement strand
ATAGGTATTAGAAAAGCGGCCGTTTTACCTGTCCCGGTGTTTGCTACTCCCACAACATCAATTCCCCGTAAAATATGCGGGATGGTTCTGTCCTGAATCGGAGTCGGAGCGGTGTATCCTTTAGAAACAATATTTGCTTTCAATTTTGCTTCAATGGCAAAGTCGGTAAAAGCGTGTTCGGGCACAAAATGCTCTACTTCTTCCGTAATCACCGCTTTGTTTATATAACGAGAGACGTCTATACCGCGCGGCGAAAATCCACGCCTATTTGAGGGGCGTCCACGAGAAAAACCGCGACCTCCATATCTTGGGGCGCCTCTGTTAGTAGAAAAGCGGGAATGTCCCGCCCCCCTATTTGATGAGTGGTCTCTATACATTTAAGTATCAACTAAACTATTTAAATCTAGAATGTCTAAATTCGTCTAAGTAGCCCAGATGTAATTATGATTATATATGAAATACAAAATTTTGTCAAATTAAGAAAGGGACTTCTGGATTGGGATATTTACAAAAAAGTTTGACAAAATATGCACTATCACGCTTTACTGTCGTTAGACAACCTAGAGGAGCAAACACAATGACACTGCCCGTAAACCTGTGGCTGGTGCGTCACGGTCAGTCCGAAGGAAATGCTGCCAGACGTCTGTCGGAAGCTGGCGATCACACCGCCTACAGTTCTAACTTCCGGAATCGCCACTCCGGAACCTATCGGCTGACAAACCTTGACCGTGAACAGGCCGAGAAGACAGGCCGCTGGATTATCGCTTCGGGCGTGAAGTTCCATCGCTTCTACACTTCTGAGTATGTGCGCGCCAAGGAAACCGCGGGGCTTCTCGGAATCCCCGGAGCCGAGTGGTTCAGCGACCCGTACCTAACCGAACGTGACTGGGGAGACCTCGACATCTGCCCCGAAAACGAACGGAACAAGAAATTTGGCGCCGAACTCAAGATGCGGGCAATCGAGCCATTCTTTTGGCGTCCTCCAAACGGCGAATCCTTCATGATGTTGTGCCAAAGGGTTGACCGCGTTCTTCACACTCTGCATCGGGAGTGCGGAAAGATGAACGTGATTGTCACCTGTCACGGGGAAACGATGCGTGCGTTCCAACTGCGCATCGAACGGCTTACACAGGCTCGCTTCCATGACATCGTCCTGAACAACCGTCCCGAGGAACGCATCCACAACTGCGAAGTAATCCACTACACCCGCACAAACCAGAACGGCACCGAGTCGAATCACATGACGCGGGTAAGAAAAATCCGCCCCACCGACAACCCCGTTTGGGATTCCGGCTGGAAGGAAATCGTGCGTCCTCGCTACTCGAACAAGGAGCTCCTGAAAGAAGTCTCCCGATTTCCGTCCTTCATGAAATAGGATGTGGACATGGAAGCAACTTACTCGGCGTGAGACGCCGAGTTTTTTATTTCTAAAAAAACTCCTACCTAAGGAGAAGTAAGCTGAAAAGTAAAACAATAGTAACGCAAGCGAAAATACCAATGGTTTTCAAACTAATCAATCAAAGGGTTTCTTTGGTGACAGTTTCTGTTTGATGTGTATAGTATAAAAACTGGTTTCCACTTAGCCAGCGGGCCAGTGCGGGCATCCTGCCCGCGAAGCACCCGGGCGGGGGACATCATCCCCCGCCCGATTTATTTTCATAACTCAAATCCCAGCAGACAAAAAGGAACCCCCCGCCCGACGCGCAAGGCGCGTTTAGGGCGGGGGGTTATTCCTTTTTTATTCCGAGCTTAGGCGCGGGATACGTTGGTAGCCGCAGGGCCCTTGTCGCCTTGCACAACTTCAAAAGTAACTTCGTCTCCTTCGTTCAATTCGTCGAAGGTGACGCCGTTCAATTCAGAGGAGTGAAAAAAGAGGTCCTTTGTTTCGCCTTCGCGAGCAATGAATCCGAATCCTTTTCCGGCAACCTTTGTTTTTATTGTTCCTTTCATAGGTTTGTTTTTATTGTTTTAAATACACTAGAGAACCCGACTCTTGGCTTACGCATCTTCTTGTGAGGCATCACTATTGCATATATTCGCCCAAAACTCAAATCCGGGCACGCAAGAAGGCGTCAGCATCCTCCGCCGCGGCAAGGAGCGCCGTGGCGGAAATATACAAATTTTTCCTATCGGTTGAGGTCTTTTTACCTTTCATACATTCCAAATGCAAATGATTTCCCGTTGATTGACCTGTTTTCCCAGCCACGCCACATTGTGCGCCACCTTGATATTTTCCTTTGGCAGGTGCGGTGTCTCTCAAATGAAAATATAAAAAGGTTCTGTCCACTTCAGAAACGTAATAGAAAAAATAATTACCAAATGAAGGACTCACTCCGCTTTCAATCACTTCCCCACTCGTACAATAATAGAGTGGCACATTATCTTGTCCTTGCGTTCCATAATCCACACCGGGGTGATGCCCGGTTTTCGGATAACTCACCGCATCCACTTCAAAAAATTTCTGTGTCAATTTAAATTTATCTATTCTTATAGGAGCAAACCATTTTGGCGGGGGCGGGCTCGCAACTTTTTCCAAATATTCTCCCGCCGCATATCCCTTTCTCCCATCAGGTAGCGTTACCGCTTTCCAATTATATTCATCACTTTCAACAATAGTCCCCGCCTGAATTTTCCCAATAGCCGGACTATCAAGCCCCGCTCCCGAACGCAAATTAATAGTGCCTTAACTTTGAATTTCATACACGTAATTCTACAAGAATTGACCTTATTTACTATAATCTTAAACAGTTGACAACAATATAGCAATTTTGCTATATTGTTGTTAAAGGTCGAATTATATTGACGTAGACCAGAAGCCGAAATTACAAAATGAGTAAAGAAAATGGTCATAAATACAAGACCGAATTTCTTGATAAAGTAAAAGAGTTTATACAGAAACTAACAATTGAAAATCAAGGCAAAGTAGCCGCAAATATCAATGCAATAAGAATGGGCCAGTTTGGTTCTGTTTATATAAAAACTCTAAAGGGAGCGATAAAAGAATTACTGGTTAAAAACTATCGTTTCATTTTCTTTATCGAGAAACATATTATCTATTTTGTTAGTGCTTTTATAAAGAAAACCCAAAAGGCACCCAAACAAGAGATTGAAAATGCTGAAAAAATATATAAAATAATAAAAAAGATAAAATAAAAAGAGAAGAACTCTAAAAATGAAAAAAAAGATAAACAACATAAAAACATACACCTTCAACGAGGTTTTCAAAAAGGGTCTCAAATCAAAAAAATTCCAAGAATCATATAACGAGGAGTCGGCAAGATTAAATATAGCAAGCCAAATAAAAGAGATACGACAAAAGCAAAAACTTACTCAGAAAAATGTTGCTGATAAAGCAAAAATGCCACAATCAGTCATAGCGCGTATTGAAAGCGGAAATCACAAGTACTCACTAGGAACACTTCAAAGAGTGGCTTACGCTTTCAAAAAAGAAATAAAGTTAGTATAAAATACAAAATCGCATGTTAAGTAACAAAATCCGCCCTACGGCGGATTTTTGTTATTGTAGCCAACCTTTAATAGTGTCTTTGACTTTGAATTTCATAGGCGGTATTATTTTTTATACATTGGAAAATGAGGGAGTTCGTTCATACCTTTGTATAAAAACATTTCATAATTTGCCCTTCTAGCTTTTTCAGAGAGTCGATAATTATGTAAATTCTTTTTAGGAACAAACGGATAAAATCGTATTTCCTGCCTATGTATACCTTTTTCCTTCCATTTAAAATTCAAAAACAAAGACGGTGTCAGAAAACCAGATTTCAAAACTTTATTCATTATCTGCCAACCAGCGCCAAATATTGTATCTTTTGGTTTGCTTTGATTTGTTTTAACCTGAGCACGAAAAGAACATCCTGTGCATTGAACATCATATAGGGGGTAATTTGGAGGCAATTTCATCAGCACCTTACCACAATTAGGACATGGTACTTTGTTAACTATTTCTGTTTCCCCCTCTTTTCCAGATAAAAGATTTCCTGCCATTCAGAAATTAGATCATGGGCAGATCTTAAGTGCAAATGATTTATTTTTTTATTATTTCTCCAAATCAAGCACATCATCTATGCGGATTTTGGCTACAAAATCCGGTACGTGAGAGACCAAAATCATAGCTCCTTCGTATTTATTGAGTGCTTCCGCTATGACAGGGATATGACGGAAATTTATATGGTTGGTCGGCTCGTCCAGTATCAAAAGCCCCGGTTTTTGAATGACAAGGCGAGCGAAAGCGACTAGCCCTTTTTGGCCTTCAGATAAATTGCCAATTTTGGTAAAAATAGTGTCTCCTGTTATGAGAAAGCTCGCCGCCGCCTTTCTAATATCTTCTTCAATATGTTTTTCCGAAACTTCTAAAAGAGATTCCATAACAGTGTGTTCAAAATTAAGCATAGAAAAATCTTGGCGATAATAGCCAACGCGCACTCCCTTAGAAATTTCCGCCCCCTTGGATTTACCACCTGCTAATGTTTCAAGCAAAGTGCTTTTGCCAATTCCGTTTGGCCCTTTCAAAAGTAAATGCGTCCTTTTTTTCATAACAATGTTTGTCTTGCGCTCCACAATTTTGTGATTCAAAGCCACGTTAAAGGAGGTAATTTTCAAAATATCCCCAATAATTTCCGGTTGCGAAGGAATTATAAACGGACGAATGGTCTTATCTTCTTTGCGCACATCCACAATTTCTTCTTCCAGCTCTTCGGCCTTGTCGCGCATCCTTTTGGCGACAAGGCGCAGTTTCCCTCCCTTGTGCGCAAAGAAGTTGGCCTTATCCTTATTGTCCTGTATTTCTTTAGCTAATTGCGCATTCTTCCTATTTTCTTTTTCCAGTCGCGCCGAAATGTCTTTCATCACATCAAAATAGTTCCCGACGTATTGCTCCACCTTGGCGGTGTAAACATCCAAATACAAAACGCCGTGCGTAAAAGAATTTAAGAAATCCGCATCGTGCGAAATGACAATGACTGTCTTTTCATAATTTTTTAAAAATTGAGTAAGGTGCTCAATTCCCGCTTTGTCTAGATTGTTGGTCGGCTCATCAAGTAAAAGTAAATCTGGATTCTGAATAATGGCGGAAGCCAAAAGCAAACGCGCTTGTTGCCCACCGGAAAATGACTTGATAAATCTCTCGTGCATTTTCACATGCCCCCTTAGATTTACCACCTCAAGCACTTCATCAATTTTGGGGTCAATATCATAAACCTTTTCTTTGAAACATTTTTCGAAAAACTCCCGTACCGTAAGCTCAAGTTCATCTCTCGGTATCACTTGGCGCGACGTGGCAATAGTAACCCCATTACTTATTATGACTTTACCCTCATTTGGCTTGGACTCTCCCGTGATTAGAGAAAAAATAGTGCTTTTTCCCGCCCCGTTTTGCCCCATCAAAGTAACTTTGCCCCCGCGACGCACCGAAAAATCCACATCATCCAAAATGAGCTTTTTGATGCCATAGTTAAACGACACCTTTTCAAACCGAGTTATGACTCCCCCTTGCGACATCGTCACAAGGTACTTCATTTTAGAGAAAATATAAAGCCCCTTAATAACGTCCGCACTCTCACTTAGGCCCCATTTAAATATTTACCCCAACCCTTATTCTAGTTTTTTGCAAAATACTAGAATATGTTCAGTGCGTGGGGTTAATTTATGACGAACGTTGACACCGTCACTCCGCTTCATCACTAGACCAGAAATGGCGAGTTTGCGAATATGGTCGGAGGCATTTTCATATCCTATGTTTAGTTTTTTTGAAATTTCATCCACAGAAAGTTCTGGCTCTCTGTGTAAAAGATCAATAATCTGTATTCGCCTGTGATTAGCGAAACCCTTCACCACCCTTTCTATTTTTCGGTAATTAATCGACATATTTCATAGTATATACTAGTATTTTGCAAAATACTAGTATATACTCTAGTATAGGTTTAACATTTTTTGCTTTTTCGTATCAATACCAATTTTTGAGCTCGAGTTAAACGTTTCAACTCTTTACATTCGGCCATTCGTGAAACCTCATGGTCTTCGCTCCGCTACGACCTGTTGGCCTCAGTACCTAGCTGTATTAACTGTATTCATTGTTTCATTCTTATTAGTTCCATTTTTTTATCCTTTCTCCATTTCTTTATTTCGGCCTCCCTTCTACGCGCTTCTTTCAGAGTTTCAAACTTCGAGTTAATGCCTTTTTCAGCAGTCTGAAACTATCGTTCTGTGTTAGCCTGTATG
>CAYHJR010000053.1:0-6307 GCA_964357075.1 uncultured Candidatus Saccharibacteria bacterium | reverse complement strand
ATTACTTTTCATAACCCCACCCTCGTGTTGGGTTTCCAAAACAATAAAAACATAATTCTTTATACTAGTCAACACCTCTAAATTTTTCGGAAGAAAAGCTGGGTGGGCAAATCCCCCTTTTTGGCGATATTCCAACATACAATTCCCTCTTTTGTCGAGGTTCCAATTATAAAAACGTCTGTTATTATGAATTTTAATTACAGGAAGGACTATTTATCCCGTTAGAAAATTCACCAAAAATCGGAGTATGACCATGACCAACAAAAGACAAAAAACAGTAAGAGATATGAGATTATTAAAAAAGTTAATTTTCTAATGGGATGCCGAAAATCGCCCCAGAAATTGAAACATTCGCGCGCATCAGGGTTATTGGCGTTGGTGGCTCGGGAAAAAATGCTACCAATCATATGATTACGACAGGTGTTAAAGGCGTTGATTTTATCGCCGTCAATTGTGATGCGCAGGACCTTCAACATTCCCACGCCAAAAAGAAAATTCACATTGGTAAAAATTTGACGCACGGGCTCGGCGCCGGAATGAATCCGGACATTGGCCGACGCGCCGCCGAAGAAACAAAAGAAGAAGTGCAAGAAGCCGTCAAAGGCGCTGACATGATTTTTATCGCCTGCGGTATGGGCGGTGGCACAGGCACAGGAGCCGCGCCGATTATAGCGCAAGTTGCCAAAGAACTCGGCGCTTTGACGGTTGGCGTTGTCACCAAGCCATTTTCTTTTGAGGGGTCACAAAGATTGAAAATCGCCGAACAGGGGTTGGAGGATTTACGAAAACAAGTTGACGCTTTAATTGTTATTCCAAACGACAGAATTTTATCAACCGTTTCAAAAGATACTTCTGTCAAAAGCGCTTTCGCCATGTGCGACGACGTTTTGCGACAAGCGGTTGAAGGAATTTCGGACTTAATTACAACTCCCGGAATCATTAACGTTGACTTCGCCGATATTCGCTCGGTCATGGAAAATGCCGGCTCGGCCTTAATGGGTATTGGTATTGCTTCCGGCGAAAACAGAGCTGTCGAAGCCGCCAAAGCGGCAGTTAATTCGCCACTTCTAGATATTTCAATTCACAATGCCAAAGGTGTCCTCTTTGCCGTTTCCGGCGGCGATGACTTGGGAATGCTTGAAATTCAAGAAGCCGCCAAAGTTATTACCGAATCAATTGATGCAAACGCCAGGGTTATTTTCGGGACAATTTTTGACGATAAATTAAAGAAAAATGAAATCAAAGTGACGGTCATTGCCACCGGTTTTCCGGACCCGGCTTCTCACATCAGCCGCGAATCGCTCTTCCCCATCAGAAATCGCGAACGCGCTTCGGAAGAAGAAAAGAAAGTCATCAGCAGTATTTTTGGTAGCAGTGCTCCAAAAGAAGAAAAAAAAGAAACTCCCGCGCCTGTTCTCGCCAAAGCGCCCGAACAAAAAGAAACCAAGCCCTTGCCGGATGAAGATGACGATTGGGGAGCTGTACCGGCTTTTTTGAGAAGGAGTAAAAAATAAGGTAAAGGTCACAAAAAATTCGCCAAGAGGCGAATTTTTTGTGATATACTCTTCTTTGTATATTTATTCATAACTCTTAATTCATAACTCCATGCAATACGACTTAGCAATCATCGGTGGCGGCCCGGCTGGAGTATCCGGCGGAATCTACGCCTCACGTAAAAAACTGAAAACAATTTTTATTACCGAGAGTTTCGGTGGGCAATCAATAGTTTCCGAAGATATTCAAAACTGGATCGGTTTCCCTTCCATTTCCGGCACCGACTTGGCCAAAGCACTGGAGAATCACTTAAGAACTTATGCGGGAGACGTGGTTGATATAAAGCTCGGCGAGCGCATAAATACAATTGAAAAAAAGGACGGTGGATTCCTCCTTAAGAGCTCAAACGGACAAACGTACGAAGCCAAAACGATATTGCTCACTATGGGCTCATCCCGAAGAAAAATAACCGTGCCCGGCGCCCTAAAATTTGAGAACCGCGGCATTACCTATTGCGCCTCCTGCGACGGCCCGCTCTTCTCCGGCAAAGATGTCGTGGTAATTGGCGGCGGAAACGCCGGCTTTGAAACCGCCGCGCAATTATCGGCTTATTGCAAAAGCGTTTTTTTGCTTCAAAGAAGTCCCGATTACCGCGCCGACCCCGTTACAGTTGAAAAGGTTTTGGGAAAACCGAATGTCAAAGGCGTTACCAATACCGAAATAGTTGAAGTTAAAGGCGACAAATCCGTGAACGCCTTGGTTTATCTTGATAAAAACACCAATCAAAATGTTGAGGTTCCGGTGCAAGGAATATTCGTGGAAATAGGACTCGTGCCTTCAACCGACTTAGTCAAAGGACTGGTTGAACTAAATCAATACGGTCAGGTGGTGGTTGACCCAAGAACCGAACAAACAAAAACTCTCGGTATTTGGGCCGCCGGCGATTGTACCGATTCACTGTATCATCAAAACAATATTGCTTCGGGGGACGCCGTTCGCGCCTTAGAAGACATATATCTTCACCTCCATACCAAGTAATTCATTCTAATATTCTGCAGAATTACAGAATAATATTTTTAAAATCTAATTCAAAGCTAAACTCACACATAATTACGCGAGCGGCTTTCTAATGGGACTTGTCCCGTTAGAAAATCAGCAATTGTGATATAAAAGAGGGGGATGGAAGCGAAGTTGATGGGATCGAAAAACACTTAAATTTATTAGTTTAATTTTTCTAATGGGATGGCAAGTTTTAAGAAAAACCAATCTATCAGAGATTTTCAATACTTCGTGGGAAAAGTTTATGGTTTGCCCAATGATCAATCGTACCAAACATTGGATCTTTTATCTCAATTACAGCGTTTTACAACCAGAGCGCTCAAGGGCATACGAAAGGGGGACGGTAAAAAAATCAAAACAAATCTTTTGATAACCATCTCTTGGCTTATGTCAATCGCCAACAGATTCCACATTGACGTTGAAGACAGCGCTTGGCAAAGATTTCCGGCACTTTGTTCATATTGCGGTAAAAAACCTTGCGCTTGCAAAAAAATGAAGTCAAAACACCGCCAAAAAGTTAAAGTAAATTTAATTAATAAACCAAAAACACTAGACGGCTTTCAAAAAATGTTTGGCGAAATATATCCCACCAAAAACCGAACCTTATTAGGCGCCGGGATACATCTTGCGGAAGAAATGGGGGAAGTAAGCGAAGCGATTCATAATTTTCTTGGTCAGCATAAAAATAATCAACTCAACATTATAAAATCCGAACTTTCTGATTACATTTCCTGTTTTTTTGGAGTGGCAAACTCAACTAATATTAAACTGGCAAACGAATTAGAAAAAAAATACTCTAACAATTGTCACGTATGTCACAAAATTCCCTGTGTTTGCAATTTTAGTACCGTTTCTAAATTAAAAACATAGAACACCCGTTAACAATCGTTGCAAAACAACCTATTCCACTATTCTATAGAATAGTGGAATAGGTTGCGTCGGGAAGAGAATTACTTTTTTAAAATCTATTCCAGTATTTTGCAAAATACTAGAATAGATTATTGAGGATTATTATTCCTATTTTTTTCTCTCGTCGGCACATTCGGCCTGCTGGCCTCAGTACCTCCTCACCTTCGTTCGTCGGCTACTTTCCAAAGATACCAAGAAACAACCGAGGCGTAATGTCGCCACGGTTTGGCTAGTTTTTCCATTTTGCTGGCATTTGGCAATTGGCGGAGGTTGTAATGAAACTTGAATCCTTTTTGAATTCCTAAATCCCCAACCGGCAAAACATTCAGGCGTCCTAGAGTAAAAATAAGAAACATATCCGCCGTCCACTGCCCTATTCCTTTTACTTGAATTAGGTGTTCGGAAATTTCTTGGTTTGTCATTTTAGAAAAATTGAAGGGGTTAATTGTCCCATCCTCAAATTTTCCAGCTAAATCAATCAGGTATTTCGCTTTCTGCGGCGAAATGCCGGCCAAACGCAGTTTGGCCGGCGTGAGCTTTTTTACCTGCTCTGGAGTTGGAAATTTCGCACCCGGAAACAATGCTTCAAACTTTTTCATTATTGAAGCCGCCGCCTTGCCCGAAATCTGCTGATAAATAATTGCCCGAACCAGTGCTTGAAATGGGTTCGTGCGCGAACCGATGCTATTGGGCTTACCAAATTTTTTAATCAATCCCCCGAACTTTTTATCCTTTTTTAGAAAACTAATGGCTTTTTTCATGTGCGCGGTATAAGACTCGAACTTATGACCCTTCCCACGTCAAGGGAATGCTCTACCAACTGAGCTAACCGCGCGCAGTGGTGATATTAGCAAAAATTTCTTAAAGCTAAAAGCTGACAACCGGAAGCTGAAAGCTATTTTAGTACGGTTCAAACCCAACATGGTCCCCCACCGCGACCTCAAAACGTTTAGTAAAACTGGACTGTACTTCAACGGCATATTTTGCTTTTACTTTGGGAGTATAAATTTCCGGATAAGTTTCCGGCGTAAAATTTTCTTTTATATCAACGATATTCCAATTGCGGTCAAAAAAAACAATATCAATAGGGAAAAGCATGTCTTTCATCCAAAAGTCCGGTTTGGTTAAGGTGTCAAAAATAAAAAGCATTCCACTTTTATCGTCAATACCTTGTCGCCCGCCGAGACCTTTTTTTCGCAATTCCGAAGTGTTGGCCACTTCAACCGCAATTGCGGTTTTGGGAAAAGTAAGAGTTCCGGCAGAAATATTTTTCCATTCAGAATCTTTGTTATACCACCAGAAATAAGCCGCACCCGAGAGAACAAGTAGCGCTAGTATGGCAATAAAAAACTTCTTTTTGCTGTGCTTAACTACCGGTTTCATTTCCGGCCTAGATGATGGTTTAGTTTTCGGGGGCATACGCAGATTATAGCAAATTACGGAGAGAGTGTGGGCTATATGACCCCAAAATATATTGCATATTGCCTTATACAAATAAATAGCGTAAGTTTTTAGTCAGACCACACCACCAAGGAGATAGCCGTGGCCACAAACTACGCTGCACGAATGAAACGCGAGGCGCTGCAAATCCTCCGGGGAATCCGTGACCAGGGCCACGTTATGCCCCCACCCATTGTTCGCATACTGATTGCCCAGGTACTAGTATATCTCGACGGAATTCACACCCTCGAGGTCAAGGACCATTCAACCATCGGGGCCATCCGAATCCCACCCGTCGACGACAAAGTGGTGGAGCGCTTTCAACAGGCCATCGATGGGGATAACGAACCCATCTTGCGTTGGCTTAGCCAACAGAGAGTTCCCTACGACCCACGCCTCATCAATGAGGTGATCCCCGAGTGAAAGACCTACGACCCTGCCGAAGCCGCTTTGCGCCTCGGCAGTTTTTTTTATAAAAACAACCGGGCTAGGCGGATTTCTTCGTATGAGAAATCTGACCCTAGGATTTGTTTGGCTGGACTAATCCTATAAACCCCGCCTTCCATTCCTGATTTCAAAAGAGCGTTTTTAATTTTCTGAAATCGCGAAACGGAAATTCCTTTTTTAATATTAGAAAGGTTAGGATTAAAATTCGTTTCTTTCAACTTTTCAAGGTGAGCAATTACCGTTTCAATTTTTACCCCGCGCGCTTTGGCAATTTCTTTCAAAGATTTTCCCTCTTCCAGCAGTTTTCTGGTTTCTTCGCTTGTGCTGACTTTCTTTAGTTTTTTAACTTTTTTCCCGCTGACTTTTTCCAAATATTTTCTATGCGCTTCTAATATTTCTAACTTGCTCATTTTTCCCAAATCACTGGCGTCTTTGGCCGACATTTGCCTGAATCCTCTATCAAACTCCGCCACTTCCTCGTCTATTTGAAGCGCCATATTGTTAATGCCAATAAGTTTAAGCCCGTCTAGCGTTCGCAAGCGCGAAAGCGCCACGTAACCCATTCCCTTCTCAAACGAGCGCGAGAGGTCGATTTCCGCCGAATCCAAACTCATTCCTTGGCTTTTATGAACCGTGATTGCCCAAGCTAAGCGAAGCGGGTATTGAGTAATTTCCGCTTTAATTTTGCCGTTCTCTTCAATTTTCCAACTCGCCCTCGCCGCTTCCACAATTTTACCCTTGGCTGTTTTGACAGTAATGCTATGCGGGGAACAGTCCATAACAACGCCCAGTGTTCCATTGGCGAAACCCCCTTCAAAGCTATTTTTAACAAACATTACTCGCGCATTTTTTTTAAGCAAAAGTTTTTCTGGCGCCAAACACCCTTTTTTTAAGGTCTCTATATGTCCGGGAGCGCCTCGTGAAGTCATGGTATATTCAAATATCTCCCCTTCAAGTT
>CAYHJR010000052.1:0-6372 GCA_964357075.1 uncultured Candidatus Saccharibacteria bacterium | reverse complement strand
GTGTGGAGAATATCCGTCAAAGACAATCGGGGTGGAAATGGTTTTGATGCCAGCTAAATAAGCGGCAGCAAGACCCAAAAAATCTGGGTTGGCAATGCAAGCAAAATCAATATTTCTTTTTTTAAAATAAGAAAGTGCTTCAAAAAAATTCTCGTCAAAGTAAATGTACTCGTCAATATTTGGATGATTTTTTAGAAGAATCGCATTGCTTCTTTTCCCTCCAACCAACACCCTAATTGTGGGATGCGCTTTTTTTATGGCACTAAACATCGGTGTGGTGCAAATCGTATCCCCTATTTGAGCTCTTTGGATTATAAGAACCGATTTGGGAACACCAATTCTTTTATCCGCTCGACCAAAAAAAAGAGCTTTAATTAAACAAATTCCAAGAATAAAAATGTTATATAACTTAGACATCACTAGGAAGTTTTAATACAAATAATCTATTAAAGTTTGTTGGATATTAAAAAATTAAATTCTCTTTTTAATCACCATATAGTATCCGCTTGGCATAATATCTTTTTCTACATTTTTACGAGCAATGTCACCATACTCCTTTTTTGTCAGAAAATTTAAATTGTTAAATATTACTGCCATAGTAAATAAAATTAATTTACTTAGTTTGTTTACTTTTAAGATTGATTGAAAACCTATACGCTGAAGCAAAACGGCGATAGTAGAGAAATTCCTTGTTTCTGATATTAATTCTATAACTTCCCATTCCTTAAAAAGTTCCATGAGTCCGTATTTAGTAAAGCGCCAATAATCGTGAGGCGAATCATGAATTGGATACACAAAACGGGTTGTCAGTATGAGCGTGCCTCCGCTCTTGAGCACTCGTCTCATTTCGGAAATCGCTTTTTTCGGATCAATCAAGTGTTCCAAGACTTCTGCACACAATACAACCTCAAATTCTTCATTCTTGAAAGGTAGGGCGTGGGCATCGCCGATAACGTTTGGCTTATTATTCGGGTCAACATCAAAAGAAACGGCGTTCGGGAAAAATCTTCTGTAATTATAGAGGTCCGCCCCCGAACCAACATTAAGCACCCGCTTATCCGTCGCCTGACGCTTTAAAAAATTCTCAAGGTGATTTCTGGTAATTTTACGGAACATATAATATTAAATGCTGTTTATTATACTTGAGGCCCGCATAGACCACGTGTGCATCCTTGCATCGTCCAACGCTTTTGCTGATTTTTGGGCTCTTGCCGGGTCAGATAAAACTTTTTTTATTACGTCGGCAAACGACTTCGGACTATCGGGTTCTGCAAAATAAGAGTTGTCTTCATTAAGCACCTCACGAATTGACGGCAGGTCAGATACAACAATCGGTACGCCGGACGCCATGTGAGCAAACATTTTCAGTGGCGAAGTATAGCTGGTTGAAATTTTATCTTTGGCCGTGTTGGGAATAACAAGGATATCCGCTATTTTTTGGTTTATGGGAAGTTCTCTATATGGACGTGGTCCTAAAAATAATACCCCGGGATATTTTTTACACAGGAGTATTATCTGTTTTTCCTCCCCGCCAATGATAACCACCTGTGCCTTACCGAAAATAAATGCGGAAGCTTCAAGTAATGTTTCAACTCCTTTCCAAAGCCCGAGAGCTCCAATGTACAGAACCACCGGAAGATCGCTTTTGATGCCAAGATCTTCTTTTACTTTTTCTTTATTTATATATATATCAAACTGTTCAAAATCTACCCCATCGTGCGCCACAATTATTTTTTGAGGCAAGACGCCTTTAGAAACATAAAAATCCTTAAGACCGTTGCTGATAGCAACAATTTTTTTGCCGAATTTTGAGAAAAACCAAATCAAAATATTCCATTCGCCGGTATGCGCCTCCCAAACCGTCTTTCTCCCCAAAAAACTCAAATATAAAAGAGCAATGTAATCACGTCCAAAATAAATATCTTTTTTTCTAAACAAGAAGTGCCAAAAAACAAATTCGGCAAAAGATAGCCATTCAATTAGAAAGCCAAAAAACCCGAATTGTACTGTATCGAGGCAAGCCAACTTTACTATTTTAAAATTGTTTTTGGCTCCGTAATATTCAAACGGGTTATCTTTAAGGTTATTAATACGCCTTGGCACTACAAGCTCAACCTCATGCCCTAAATCAGCAAAGGCCTCGCACATTTTCATAATCTGGACTCCGTGCGCCTTTTCGGTCGGCAAACGGACATTGGCGATATAGGAAATTTTCATACTTCATTTAATCAGAAAAATGTTGTAGCCGCTTACTTGCTTGCTTTTATGTTTTCCTGACACCTTATCCAAAAATCTTGCCGCGTACTTAAAGAATGCAACTTTTCCTAGTGGACTTAGATGAATCCATGTCTCGAGCGCCCCGCGCACTTCTTGCACTTCTTTAATCTCAAAATTCTTAAAAAGTAACTCAATAGAATCCCCTGTAAAACGCCAGTAGTCCCTGTAATAGCCTTTCTCCGCATGATAATAATAAATGAAGGGAATATAAATGAAGGCATAACCGCCCTTTTTCAAAACCCGATACATCTCTTCGCATGCTTTTAAAGGATTCTCCACATGCTCCAAAACCGCCATGCAAATCAATGCATCCACCGAGTTATCCGGGAATGGCATGCGATGGATATCTCCCACAATATCGGGATTATAATCAGTGACGGGATCCATTATCTTGTACGACACTTTTTCCAAAAGATGCGGCAACCATATCCGAGAAATATCGTGACGATTGCCGGATTTTTTGGAGACACGCAATCCTCCGCCAATGTCAATGATTTCTTTTTTTTCAGAAAAAATTCTGGTGATCTTTTCTTTAAAAAATAGTTCCCATTTCGTCATGTTCGTTTTTGTGCCCGTACTATTAGACCATACCCCCAGTTCTTTGCCATAAAATTTCTAACTCTGCGAGGCAAATATTTGAATATCGGAAATTTTCCTATCGGCCAGCCATCGGGTTCGTAACCGATATCCCAAGGGTACGCTTCAATTTTTTCAAATCCGGCCTCAATGAACATATCGCCAGCTTCCTTAGAAGTAAAAAATTTAGTCAGGGCATTTCCGCCTTTACGGCTTCCATCACTATATCGGCTGGTAAGACGCACTGCACTAAAACCATAGCGGATAAATCCCAAGAGCAAAATTCCGCGGAGAAAGAAAATATTGAACCAAAAAGGCCAGGAACTTTTATTGTACATATAGGCAAGGACGCGACCACCCGGCTTCAGTACCCTATATATTTCTTTTATAGCTCCCTTCGTATCCGGCATATGCATAAGACATCCCCAAGCATTAACAAAATCAAACATATCGTCTTTGAAATCCATTTGCTGAGCATCCATTTGACGTATTTCACTGGAAAGACCCCGAAGTTCCAAATTCTTTTTCGCCTGTTTAACGGCATACGGAGTTAAGTCTATCCCGGTCACTCTTCCTTTTTCTTTGGCGAAAGCAACTGTGTGGAGCCCGGAACCTATAGCTATATCCAAAACATCTTTTTCTTGTACGGAAGTTTTGTAATCAATAAGTTTGGAGAGAAGAGAATCGCCTTTTTCTTGTCCGCCTGTACCAGAATGCTTCCTGAATCTTCTTTCAATTTCATTGAAATAATCCAAATCCATTTTTTCGGAAGTAACACGGCCAACCAAATCATTTTTCTTATAGTCATTGGTTGCGGCGCCAAAGGTGAACGGATTTTGGTCCCACCAATTTTTTATGTCATTATCCAAAGTGTCTTTTCCGATCATAATAATTTAAATAATCACCTTGTAGTGACACGCCCAAATTTGAAAGGTCATCAGAGCCCAGATAATATTTAGATTGTAACGCTTTTTGCTTATATGATCTTCCGTCATTGAATTTACCGCTTGCCAATTGAATATGCCGCCAGTGCCACTGTAATAATCAGGTGATAATACACTTTTAGCGAGATTTTTCATATCCTCTCTCCGAAGCCACTTGGCAGCAGGAGAAAACCAGCCGCGCTTTGGCTGATTTAAAATAAATGGCGGCAACTTATCTTTATATGCATCTTTTAAGGCAATCTTCGTATTAAACATCGATATTTTTTGTGAAGTCGGCAAATTATCGGAAAAATCAATAACTTCCGGATCTAAAAAGGGCACGCGAATTTCAAGGCCGTTTGCCATAGACATTTTATCGCTTCGCAAAAGCGCTTCATCCACAAGCCAGGTTCTCTGATCAATTTTCATAAGAGCTCTTTCAAAATCAGATAACTTAATTTCTTTGCCAAAGTTCTCTGAAAAGAATCTGTCGGAAATCGTACTTGAATACAAATTTTTATCGTACAAAATCTCTTTTAGAAAATCATTTTTCTGAAACATCAATTTTCTAAAACGCTCAATCCCAGCTGGAGTATTAGCTTTTTTTAAAATTTCGAAAATATTCAGACCGCTTCGCAATAAGTGCGGTAATCTGGAATAGATGCTTGCCAAAAGACTGAGGCGGTACCTTTCATAGCCACCAAAAAGCTCGTCTCCGCCTTCCCCGCTTAAAGCCACGGCAACATATTTTTTAGCGAAAGCCGAAAGTGTCATCATAGCAATCTCTGTTGGATTTGATACTGGCTCTTCCATTGCCAGAACAGCCTTTTCAAAAAAACCAATCGCATCGGCAGAAGAAAGGACAAGCTCGTGATGATTTGTCTTGTAATAGTTGGCCGTGCGCCTCGCCAAGATAAAATCAGCGTTAAATTTTTCGCTTTCCTCATTATCCTCAAGATCAAACCCCACGGAAAAAGTATCCACCTTACCGCGAGCGCGGGACAAGACATCCACAATTACGCTTGAATCGATACCGCCGGATAAATAAACACCCACTTTCCTGTCGGATACCAATTGTCGCTCGACCGCCTCGTCAATCACTTCGACAAGTTTCTTTCCCTTCCTTGGATCATTAAAATCAAGATCCAAAGTGTACGGCTCAATTTTAAACTGTCCATCTCTGACAAAACCCGTATGAGACGGCGGGAATTTTAATATTCCCTCAAACATTGTCTGCGGACCAGGCGTGTAAAGGAGATGAAGATATAGCGAGAGAGCTTCTTTGGATATTTTTCTTGGCACTTTGTGCTCCAAAATCGCTTTTATCTCGGAAGAAAAAATAAATCTTTTACCATCGTAAAAATAGTATAGAGGTTTAATACCCGCGTGGTCGCGCGCCAAAAAGAGTTCTCTCTTTTCTTCATCCCAAACGGCGAATGAAAACATCCCGTTGAAATGTTCTACGCAACGCTTCCCCCATCTTTTGTAGGAAACCAGAACCACTTCCGTATCGCTTTGCGTTTTAAAATCATAAGAATAACATAACTCTTTTTTTAGTTCTTGAAAATTATACAACTCACCATTGTAGACAATAATAAGTTTCCCATCGTTGCTTTTCATAGGCTGACCGGCGCCGGAAGAGAGATCAATAATGCTCAGACGGTTATGACCAAAACTTACACAATCATTCAAATAAACTCCTGTGCCGTCAGGCCCGCGATGGGAGGTTACCCGGTTCATGGCTTTTATTAACTCCCCGTTATTAAAGTTAAACCCATTTATAGCGCACATTTTTTATATGATATTAAGCTCTTTGTTTCCGAAAAAATAAATGCCGACAATTTTCTTTATTAACATCCTATAACTATATTCCTTTCTTGATTCTTCGAGCAGGTAGTCAGAGAGCCCTTTCGGTCTTTCATTTAAAAATGCCGTAACTTTTTCCGCCACAATATCTGGATTATCGTAATCTACCAAGAGATCCTCGCTATACTGACCCATAAGTGGCATCAGGGCTTTATTGGAAGATATAAACGGGACGCCGCAACTCATTGATTCTAATATGGTTTTATCCAATCCTCCGGTTGGCGTCAGGTTAATCGTCATATCGGATTCGCAATAATACCTCGGCAATTCTCTCCCTGCTATAGCCCCCAGAAACTTCACTTCGTTCTCAACTCCGAGCCTGACAATTAATTTTTTCAGCATTAAATAATACGCATCGTCTTCTTTCGGCAGACGGCTGATAATTCTTAACTCCACGCTCTTTTTAGTTTTCTCTTTTATATTCGGAATCGCTTTTATCATCGTCTCTAAATGTTTAATCGGCGCAATTCTTGAGACCATAGTTAAAATTATTTTGTCCTTTTTATCCATCACCCTTACCGGACAGGAAAAAAGTTCCGTATTAACACCGTGGCCAACTACTTTTACTTTTGCGGAATTGATGCCAAAACTCTCCGGGACAGCAGTAAAAATAAAATCTGAAAAAAGGTGCGCCACATATAATTTCAAATTGACTTGCCTATGCGTATACCAAAGGCCGACTTTTTTGCCCCAGAAGAGCCAGAACACCCCCCCAAAAACAACATACTCT